>NZ_CALPCT010000022.1:0-30794 GCF_943193075.1 Streptococcus caecimuris
ACAGTTGAGTAGGGCTGTAAAAGCTGATGAAATCAGCGTAGTAGAGCCCACTCAACCACTGCGTCTTGCTCGACAATACAAAAATAATTGAGAGGCTAGGACTTTTGTCCTAGCCTCTTTCGTCTATTTTTCAAATTCCCTTTTTCGTTGCGATTAGTCACCCAAACCGATGCGTTCGAAGATTTCATCCACCCGTTTAGTGTAGTAGGTTGGGTTGAAGATTTCGTCGATTTCTTCTTGAGTGAGACGTGAAGTTACTTCTGGATCTGCTTCAAGAAGTGGTTTGAAGTCTACTTGGTTATCCCATGATTGGGCAGTCTTCGGTTGAACAAGGTCGTAAGCTTGCTCACGTGTCATCCCTTTTTCAATCAAAGTCAACATGGCACGTTGGCTGAAGATCAAACCAAATGTAGAGTTCATGTTGCGAATCATGTTTTCTGGGAAGACTGTCAAGTTCTTAACGATGTTTCCGAAACGGTTGAGCATGTAGTCAATCAAGATGGTTGTGTCTGGTGCGATGATGCGCTCAGCTGATGAATGAGAGATATCACGTTCGTGCCAAAGGGCTACGTTTTCATAAGCTGTGACCATGTGACCACGGATCACACGCGCAAGACCTGTCATGTTTTCAGAACCAATCGGGTTCCGTTTGTGTGGCATTGCTGAAGATCCTTTTTGACCTTTGGCAAAGAACTCTTCCACTTCACGTTGTTCAGATTTTTGAAGACCACGGATTTCAGTCGCCATCCGCTCGATAGAAGTTGCGATGCTAGCAAGAACTGCAAAGTACTCAGCGTGAAGGTCACGAGGAAGGACCTGTGTAGAGATTTCTTGAGCACGGATACCCAATTTGTCGCAGACGTATTTTTCAACAAATGGTGGGATGTTGGCAAAGTTACCAACCGCACCAGAAATCTTACCAGCTTCCACACCAGCAGCCGCATGCTCGAAACGCTCAATGTTTCGTTTCATTTCGCTGTACCAAGTAGCCAATTTAAGACCAAAAGTTGTCGGCTCAGCGTGCACACCGTGGGTACGACCCATCATGATAGTGAACTTGTGTTCTTTCGCTTTGTCAGCGATGATGTTGAGGAAGTTTTCAAGATCCTTGCGGATGATATCGTTGGCTTGTTTGTAGAGGTAACCATAGGCCGTATCTACCACGTCAGTAGAAGTCAACCCATAGTGAACCCACTTACGCTCTTCACCAAGCGTTTCAGAAACCGCACGTGTAAAGGCAACCACATCGTGACGTGTTTGCTGCTCGATTTCCAAAATACGGTCGATGTCAAAGTCCGCTTTTTCACGGATCAAAGCCACATCTTCCTTAGGGATTTCTCCCAATTCAGCCCATGCTTCGTCAGCCAAGATTTCCACCTCAAGCCAAGCACGGTATTTATTTTCTTCAGTCCAAATGTTCGCCATCTCAGGGCGGCTATATCTATCAATCATATTTAATTTTCCTTTCTTTTGATGTTTTACATCAGTTAGCAACCGACAGTCGCTTTACTCAAATTCTTCTTTCCCAATCCACACAGATGGATAGTGATCGAGTGTATTCAAATCCGTATCCAGCGGGACGTCATAGATAGCTAAATAGTTTTCAGGATATTGAGCAGTCAGCTCTTCATACTTAGCTTTTACTTTTTCGTGATCGCTACTAGCATACAAGACTTCGACGACTGCTCCTGTCTTCTCTTTTTCGATAAATGCGTTGACAATGAGTTGAATCATAAAACCTCCTAAAGCGAAATGCCCTTCATGTTTGCTTCCAGAATAGGCATCTTGACACCTAACTCCTGACCAGTCTGATAAACACTTTGACAACAATAGAAGATGTCCTGTTTATCATTGTGTAAGGTCATGATTTTTCGGGTTAGCTCATTTTTAGCAAACATGACTTTCATGGCTTTGCCGGCTATCCAAGCCGGAATTTTGTAGGGCAAGAGTTCGGCTTTGTAAAGCTTCAAATTCACACCACGCGCTTCTACGACTTTCAAGGCTTCTCGAATGGCTTTGATGGCCAATGATAATTCCGAAGAACTATTCATCAAGTTCAAAGCCAGTTCTTCCGGGTTTTCCAGATTCCCTGAACGTGCAGCTGTCGAAGTAACACCTGCATTAATCGCCATGTGAATCCAAATCCACTCGACCATATCATAAGGCACTTCCCACTTCAAATCTGCAGAAGTCAGTAAAGCTGTCAGATCAGCATAGATAGAAATGTGTGCTTTTTGCTCACCTTCTAGCATTAAATGGTCGAACAAGACACCATCCAAATGGTCCTCCTGCATGTGACCGCCCGCTGTCGGAAAGGCCAGAATATAGTCGTAATCCCCTGCCCACTCTTGGACCTCTTTTCGAGTATCCCAGAAATTACAGAAGAAAACAAGGGTGCCTTTGATATGATTTTTTCGCAAGGTTTCTACAGCTTCTTTGACAAAGCCATGACGCACACTAAGAAAAATAAAATCATATTCTGAATCAGCTTCTGCCACATGAACCTCATAGGTATCATGCTTGTTCTCACCCTTGGAATGATAGCGACCATCTAGCAGATCAACCGACAACTCCTTCGGAGCTGTGCTTTTCTTACTATCTCTCAGTACGTGTTCCACTTGATGGCCTGCTTTTTGAAAGGCGTAGGCATAAGTGGTCCCGATGACTCCAAGTCCTAGAATTGCTATTTTCACTTAAAAATCAATCCCTTTCCCAAACTCTTCAACCTCATCTGGCACATCACTAAACAAAGTCACATGTCCCATTTTGCGGTTGTGCTTCGCTTCTAGTTTACCATATAAGTGGAGGTGAGCGCTTGGATTTTCTGTCACATATGTTTCAGCAGCCTCGACATGTTGGCCGAGAACATTGAGCATGACAGCTGGTGCATGAAGGTTGATTGCTGGGAGTGGCGCTCCGAGAACACCCAAGATGTGGGTATCAAACTGTGAAAAGTCGCAGGCTTCAATTGAGTAGTGTCCTGAATTGTGTGGGCGTGGGGCAATTTCGTTGACGATGATGTCATCAGCTGTCGCAAACATTTCCACACAGAGGGTACCAGAGAGGTTAAGTTGTTCTGCGATTCGCACGGCCATTGCTTTGGCTTTTTCAGCTAGACTTTCTGAAATACGAGCAGGAACGATAGTTTTAGAGAGAATGTTGTTGCGGTGGATATTTTCCTGAACTGGGAAAACCGTCACGTCCTTGCCATTACCAGATACAATGACTGAAATCTCAAGGTCGAAGTTGACAAATTCTTCCAAAACACACTCGGCTGAGTCGGCTAGAGCATCGGCTTCTTCCAAGTCTGCTTCTGAACGAATAACCTTTTGACCATGGCCATCGTAACCGCCTGTCGCCGTCTTGAGGACATAGTTTTTAGAAAGGTCGATATCTGCCAAATCTTGGCTAGAAGTTACAACCTTGTAGGGTGCTACAGTGACTTGGGCCTTGTTAGAAAGAAAGTCCTTCTCAAAGATTCGATTTTGAGAGATGCGGAGCAGGTCTGTCCCTTGAGGAAGCTGACCATCTTTGATAACAGCATCCAAACCGTCAGCATCGACATTTTCAAATTCATAGGTGAGAACATCACAGCGATCAGCCAACTGACGAAGAGCATCTACGTCGTCGTAAGGGGCCACGATGATTTCCGCCACACGGGAGGCTGGGCAATCCGCTGCTGGATCCAAGGCGATAACCTTGTGTCCCATGTAGATAGCTGAGATCGCCATCATCTGACCGAGCTGGCCACCACCGATGATCCCAATGGTTTTAGTTGAGCTCATTTGTAGACTCCTCTGCGATTTTTCCTTGTTCTTCTGCGAAATCCGCTAACGCTGTCGCAATAGCCTGGTCCTCTACTGAAAGAAGACGGAGGGCAAAGAGGGCCGCGTTAGTCGCACCAGCTTCACCGATCGCCATGGTTGCGACTGGCACACCACCTGGCATCTGAACAATAGAATAAAGCGAATCCACACCGCTAAGGGCACGTGATTTGACTGGTACGCCGATGACTGGAAGGGTTGTTTTAGCAGCAACCATACCTGGCAAGTGAGCAGCGCCACCAGCTCCTGCAATGATAACCTTGATACCACGGCTACGTGCTTCTTCGGCATGTTTGAACATGAGGTCCGGCGTCCGGTGTGCGGAAACAACTTTCTTTTCGTAAGCGACGCCGAAGTTATCGAGGACTTCAGCAGCTTTTTGCATGGTTGTCCAGTCGGATTTTGAGCCCATGATAATGGAAATTACTGGTTTCATTTATTCTCCTTTTTTGATAATCGTCTATTGTAGTGCGGACGTAAGCGACCGCCTGTGGCGTTCCATTACTAAAACTGGAGTCTGAGTCTCCAGTTTTCCGCTCCTAGTAGCTCTGCTACTAGGAGTTCCACTACTGCGATGATTATCCTATACTAGCTCGCTAACGCTCGCAAATTAAGCGACCATTATCTTAGTTTGGCTCGCTTTCGCTCGCCTTTTACGACCTACGGTCGCTAATTATTTATTCGCCTTGCTACCGATATCCGTACGATAGAAGAGGCCTTCTGTGTTTTGTTTGTTGAGTTGGTTATAGATGATGTTTTGGCCGTCTTTGACGTTGTCTGCTGTGGTAACCAGCATGTAGACACGTCCTCCGTTTGAGAGGAGGTCTTGGCCATTTTCAGCGAATTTCGCTCCAGCATAGTAAGTGATGATGTCACCATCTGTATTGGCTGGAAGCTTGACACCCTTCTCATAAGCCAGTGGGTAGCCGTTTGAGGCTACAACCACACCAAGTGTCACACCCTTGTCCATCCAAGTGATGGCTGGCTCTTTGCTATCCAAAATGTCAGTGATATTTTGCGCAAAGTCAGATGTCAAACGAGGCAAGATGATTTGCGTTTCAGGATCTCCAAAACGAGCGTTGAACTCGATGACTTTCGGTCCATCAGCTGTCAAGATTAGCCCCGCGTAAAGGACACCTAGGTACGGACGCCCTTCTTTGATCATGCCTTCAAGAACTGGCTTGACAATGGTGTCAACCGCTGTGTCAACCACGCTCTGTGGCAAGTGAGGAACTGGCGCATAGGCACCCATTCCACCAGTGTTAGGACCCTTGTCACCATCGTAGGCACGTTTGTGGTCCTGAGCTGTTGGCATGATGTAGAACTTGTCCCCATTGACAAAGGCAAAGAGAGAGAACTCTTCCCCGTCAAGGAATTCCTCGATGACCACACGCGCACCTGAATCACCGAATTTATTGTCCAAAAGCATCTCGTGAGCAGCTTCGACGGCTTGCTCAACCGTTTCCGCAACGACGACACCTTTCCCAAGGGCCAAACCGTCTGCCTTGACCACGATTGGAGCGCCTTTTTCCTCGATGTAGGCCTTGGCTTCCTCGAAATCTGAAAATGTACCATAGGCTGCTGTCGGAACGTCGTATTTGACCATGATTTCCTTAGCAAAATCCTTAGACCACTCCAGCTCAGCCGCAGCCTTAGTCGGACCAAAGGCTTTGAGTCCTGCCGCATTGAAATCATCCACGATACCAGCCGCAAGCGCATCATCAGGACCAATGAAGGTCCAAGCAATATCGTTGACTTTTGCAAAATCAATCAGCTTAGAATGTTCGGAAATCCCAATATTGATCAAATCCAAACCATCTAATCGCATCCCGTCATTACCAGGAGCCACAAAAACCTGCTCAACGTCTCTAGACTCCAACAATTTCTTGGCAATCGCATGCTCACGACCGCCAGATCCAACAACCAAAAGTTTCATCTTGAACCTCTTTTGCGAATTATTTTATTAAATTATATCATAATCGTTCGTTTTATTCTAATGATTTCAGCAACAGTCTCCTATTTTCAGTAGAATCCAAACATTTTTTGCTATTTTCTCCTATTTCTCATTTTTTTCCGAATAGTATAGGTGAGACCTACTAATTGACGAAAAGGAGTATTATGCAAACGATTAAAAAATTTGTAGTACTGACTTGTGCGGCATGGGGGATGCAAGCCTCTATTGCTCATGCAGATCAAGCGACCAATGCCATCTATGCCGAAAAAGGGCAGCTGGTAATTCATCTTGGAAACGTCCCGGATAAGTATCAAAAGATCCAAGTTCCCATCTGGTCTGACCAAAATGGTCAAGATGACCTGATTTGGTATCCTGTGGAACGCAGTGACAAGGGATTTGACCTACAAGTACCATTGATCAACCATTCTGATCAAGCCGGACTTTATCATGTCCATGTCTATGGGGTGGAGGCAAATGAACAGTTAACCGGCCTTTACCCTCTCACGACCAGCGTCCAGCAAAAAGACCTCGCCTCCTCCCAGCCCAAAATCACGATTACACCCATCTCCTCACAAGAATTTGAGGTGGACCTAAAGTTGTTCGAAGACGTTGACGAGATTGTCTTCCCCATCTGGTCTGAAGAAAATGGGCAGGATGATCTGATCTGGTATCCAGCAAAGAAGACCGCACCTGGACATTTCCAACTGCGCTTTCAAGCTCAAAAACACAAGGGAAGCGGGCTATTTCATCTCCACGTCTACCAGAAAAGCCAGGGACAACTAAAAGGGCTATTCCCCACTACCTTTCAAGTGGAAAAGACAAGGCCAAAGCTCACGCCACTCGCGACACATCCGGGAAACACCTACCCCATTGGTGAGTGCACCTGGGGAGCCAAAGAATTAGCCCCTTGGGCCCACAACTGGTGGGGAAACGGTGGCATGTGGGCAGCTAGTGCACGCACTGCGGGATTCCGGACAGGAGACATCCCAGAGGTCGGTGCCATCGCCTGTTGGGACAATGGGGGATATGGGCATGTCGCCTTAGTTACGGACGTCGAACATGACCAAAAAATTCAGATCCAAGAGGCTAATTACAACGGCCATCGCTATATCGACAACTTCCGTGGTTGGTTCGATCCGACCAATCCCGTCTGGGGAACCGTCACCTATATCTATCCAGATTAAGGTCTTCTTTATTAGCAGAAAAGACACTCATCGTTGAATGAGTGCCTTTTTTGATTAATGTCTAAAATGACTCACGCCTGTAAAGATCATGGCCAATCCGTATTTATCCGCCGCTTCGATAGTCATTAACCAGTTATATCAGAAAGGTTAAAAAGTAGCTCTCATTTAATCGTTTTTCATTTCGCGTATTTTTCTAGATGTGTTTGAATTTTTGGCATGATGAAATGCATGATTTTAAGATTCGTAAAAGCTATTACCATGGCCAATAAAAGATAGACAACGACTGATAACAAAGAAATGTCAGAAGGCCAATAGTGGAAAATAATCATTAGAACCATTGGCAATTCTAGGGTTACCGTGACGACTCCAGGAACATAGCCCCTAAATTGCAGGCACATGATATAATGGATTATGAAATGAGCTGTATAAGCTATTACAAAAGATAAATAGAGTAAACTGTTGTGAGTTATTTGGCAGAATCCAGAAATAAACACCAGGATGATAAATTCTTCGAACACACCTACTGCAAAAGCGGAACCTTGCGTAACGGAACCAAAGAACGGTTTCTTAAAAGTTTCTAACTTTTGATGATGCCGTGTTTTCCACAAGGGCATAAAAATTATTTCTTCAAAATCATGTAAAATAAATAAAATAGGCAGCATCCAAACATTAAAAAGAATGCTCATACCTTTACCTCCTTAATAACAACTAACAATTGTACAATGTTAAGAATAAATGATAATCATATATCACGCGCAACACTTTTAGTATAAAGATAAACTGTTACAAAAACAAGAGGTTAAGAGATATTGGCACAGTTTGACCAAAAGTGTGACAGGAAAGGAAAAATACCATGGAATATCAAACGCGACAATGGCTGGAGGAAGCCTTGTTCGATTTATTAGCAACTAAGAAGTCTCTCCAAAATATCAGCATTGCTGAACTCAGCGAGCATGCTCAGATTGCCAGACGAACATTTTATCGTTATTACCATTCAAAAGACGAAGTTCTTACGAACTATTTAGACCGCTTAATTCAATACTATATTATCGAACTTCAAACAGCAAAACTGACTAATTTTGAAGATTTAGTGAACCTTTTCTTTCAGTATTGGAGCCAGTACACTGAGCCATTAAAAATTTTGCAAGACGCAAACTTACTCGTGCTTATCTTGCAAAGGTCTTACGATAAGCTTCCTGCTACTTATACCACTGTCATGGCACCTTGGCACATCACAAATAGTGATCAAAGACAAATCAACTATGATATTAGATTCATTACCGGCGGTCTCTACAATATTTTTGATGAATGGTCAAAAGGAGATTATAAAGCCATGCCTATTAACGAGCTAGTCACAACAACCTTAAACACCATAAAACGTATAAAAAATAGTTAAGTGAGAAACTGAGTTTTTCGAGATTCGTCATGAACAGCTCTAACAAATCATTTTAATAATTTCTAACACTAAAATGCTTATTGTTTTAGATATACAAAAAGAGAAGACAACTTACGTCTTCTCTCGTTGTTAGCGATAAATCATTTATCACAGTTGATAATGAGCTAATTTTTAAATACCCATCAATGTCTAAAATGTCTCACGCCTGTGAAAACCATAGTCAAGCCGTATTTATCAGCAGCTTCGATAGACTCTTGGTCACGGACTGATCCACCCGGCTGGATGATCGCTTTGATCCCTGCTTTGGCGATTTCTTCCACGTTATCCGCAAATGGGAAGAAGGCATCGGAAGCAAGAACAGCGCCGTCAAGACGGTAGCTTGGTCAATAGCAATACGAACTGAAGCCACACGGTTGGTTTGACCTGGGCCAACACCAAGTGTCATGTGGTCGTTGGTCACGATGATCCCATTTGATTTGACGTACTTGATCGCTTTCCAAGCAAACTCAAGAGCCGTAATTTTTTTACGGGAAGTGTTTTTTATGGTATAATAATCGTAATAGGAGGACTGACAAATGCTAAAATACTTTTCTGTAAAGAATTACAAAAACTTTGAAAATGAAATCTCAATTGATTTTTCACAAGTCGGTGGTTATAAATTTAATGAAGACTGCTTATCAAATAATATTTTGAGTAAAGTGCTAATCTATGGTAGAAATGCTACAGGAAAATCCAATTTAGGTTTAGCATTATTTGATATTACCAAAAATCTTTCCAGTAGGTCCTTAATTGATGATCAAAATTTAACATCTTTTTTAAATAACAACTCTGACAACGCTATTGCTACTTTTTGTTATATATTTTTACATAATAACAATGAAATCAAATACATTTATACAAAAAATGAATATCAGATTATACAAACAGAATCACTATCTATAAATAACGAATTAGTTTGGGAAATAGATTTGTCTACTGACCTAATGTCACCTACTCCTGTGGAAGGTATAGCCAATAAACTAGGTATCATAAACAACGATTTCAACATACTAATAGATAATTATCGAGATCAGGTTTCAAGTGACAAGCAAGATTTAGATGGAGAAAGCAGATCTTTTTTAACATGGCTAATAACTAACACCTCTAAGTCAGATGCTTCTATTCTCACATATCTCCGAACATTTATCCGAAACATGGTGCTTATTAATCATGAAGCCCCGAAATATTTTATAAATCGTTGGTTCCAGCGTACACTTGATCACAAAGAGACAGCAAAAGAACTGGAAGCATTTCTAAATAGCATGGGTATAAACTGTCACTTAGATTCAATAGAACAAATAGATGGGGAAGATATGCTTTGTTTTGTTTATAAAAATAAAAATGTTCCGTTCTTTAGAGAAGCATCTAGTGGAACATTGGCTTTGGCCAAATTCTATTTTAGAATCCTCTATATCATTGAGCACTTCAAAGCCAACAATCCTCCTAAATTTTTATTTTTCGATGAATTTGATGCTTTTTATCATTACGAACTTTCTGAAAAGTTGATATGTCATTTAAAAAAAATATTTCCAGACACCCAAATCATTTTGACTACCCACGATACAAATATTATGTCTAATGAGTTGTTTAGACCCGACTGCTTGTTCATTTTATCTCAAAAAGGATTTATAACACCTTTAAACAAAGCAACTAAGCGAGAATTACGAGAGGGGCATAATTTAGAAAAGATGTACATTAGCGGAGAGTTTGCTGAATATGAATAATGTAACACGAGGTCAAACTCTTTTCATAGTCGAAGGCCATCATGAAAAAAATGAACTTTTTAAACTTATTATCGAAGTTTTCCCTGAACTTAGTATTACTGAAGAGAATATACATATTTTTGGCACAAATATTTACCAATTATACCAGAAAATTCAAGAAGAATACGGAGAGGAATGGGATGCTCCCTCCAATGATGTGGATTTACCTTTTGTTTTAAATAAATATGATTCCCAAAGATTTGAATCTATCGGTAGAAAAAGAAATTATAAAAATATTTTTTTAATTTTTGATTACGAAGCACAAGATCCCAACTTTTCTATAAACAAGATACAGCGATTACAAAAATATTTCAGCGATGTAACCAATAATGGCCAACTCTATATAAATTACCCAATGGTTGAATCTTATTTCGATTTAGAAATCAATAATGACTTACAATTTCTAAACAAATTTTTAAATAAAATTGTGACGGGTAAAGAATATAAAGCCATTGTTAAAAATAATGAACTTTACAAAATATTCCAAATTCCTTTCATCATTCCGAAACGATTAGAAAGAATTGCGGATATCTCTGCAACATTGCAACATGATACAGTTTCTAAAATATTAAACTGCTGTAGTACTGAGTCTCTAAAAGAAATATGCAATGAATTAAATATAGATGACAAGAAAAAGAAAAATTTAAACTGCTATCTAGATAAAAATTTTAAAACCTACTTCAATGATGAGATTTCTTATAATATCTACATAAAAAGATTACTTAAGAGGATTGTAAAATTACAAATATTAAAATACAAACGAATTATAACTTATCCTTGTTCAACACATGTTGTATCTGAACAAGAATATCATGATTTACAACACAATAATGAATTTGACTATCTAAAATTATTAACCTTACAAAATGAAATGTTTAAAGATAATAAACTATGGATTTTAAATACTTTTCTATTATTTATAGTGGAATATAATTCAACGTTATTAAATGATTAATCTTCTCCCTCTCATATAATTCAAAAAACAGTTAGCTTTCATTTTAAAATTAGGAAGCTAACTATTTTTTATTATATGACTTTCAGTCCATCTCACTCTGTAAGGTACGAAACAAATAAACCACACGCTATATGAGTAGTTATGATTATTGAACTTCTGATATATTAAAATTCTATGTAATTTCTGTCTCTTTGTAAACTTGTAGTAGATTGAGTTTTAGGAATCCATTTAAAAAGGCTAGATAAAAAATTACTTCTAAATATCAAAAAACGAGCATTTCCGTAGTTGGAGATGCTCGTCTTCTTAATGTCTAAAATGTCTCACTCCTGTGAAGATCATGGTCAAGCCGTATTTATCAGCCGCTTCGATTGACTCTTGGTCACGAACTGATCCACCTGGCTGGATGATCGCTTTAATCCCTGCTTTAGCGATTTCTTCCACATTATCTGCAAATGGGAAGAAGGCATCTGAAGCAAGAACAGCACCATCAAGACGGTCTTTGGCTTGGTCAATAGCGATGCGGACAGATGCCACACGATTGGTTTGACCTGGGCCAACCCCAAGGGTCATGTGGTCATTGGTCACGATGATCCCATTTGATTTGACGTACTTGATCGCCTTCCAAGCAAACTCAAGAGCTGTCGCTTCTGTCTCAGTTGGTTGGCGTTTCGTCACCACTTGCCAGTCAGCTGGACTTTCTTTCACCACGTCTTGGTTTTGAACGAGGAGACCACCAACAACACCAGTGTATTCTGCTTCCACTTCACTAGCATCTTGAGCGTCAAATGGCAGCTCAAGGATCCGCAAGTTTTTCTTCTTAGTTGTCAAGATTTCAAGCGCTTCGTCTGTGTAGCTTGGTGCAATGATGATTTCAAGGAAGACACCGTGCATTTTCTTAGCTGTCGCAGCGTCTACTTCACGGTTGAGAACGACAATACCACCAAAGATGGATACTGGGTCAGACTCATAAGCGTAGTCCCAGGCAGTCTCGATGTCGTCAGCTTGACCGATCCCACATGGGTTCATGTGTTTAAGAGCCACAACAGTTGGACGGTCTTTGAAATCACGGATGATCCGGATAGCCGCATCAGCGTCACGGATATTGTTGAAGGACAATTCTTTCCCGTTCAACTGTTTCGCTGAAGCGATGGAGTAATCCGTTGGCAAAGCTTTTTGATAGAAGTCTGCGTCTTGTTGAGGATTTTCCCCGTAACGCATTGGTTGCTTAAGATCATAAGTCAATGTGAGTTTTTCAGGTTTTTCTTCACCCACTTGAGCAGTGAAGTATTCTGCGATCAAAGCATCATAGGCTGCTGTGTGGCGGAAGACTTTCGCTGCCAAACGTTGGCGAGTTTCGTAACTTGTTTCGCCGTTGGCTGCCAATTCGTCCAAAACCACAACATAGTCAGCAGGGTCTACCACAACTGTTACGCTAGCGTGGTTTTTAGCTGCTGAACGAAGCATAGATGGCCCACCAATATCGATATTTTCAACCGCATCCGCGTAAGTCACGTCTGGTTTAAGGATGGTTTCCTTGAATGGGTAAAGGTTTACCACCACAAGGTCGATCAATTCAATCTTGTTGTCCTTAGCAGCCTCTAGGTGGCTATCGAGGTCACGACGAGCGAGGAGACCACCGTGGATATTTGGGTGGAGAGTCTTCACACGACCGTCCATCATTTCTGGGAAACCAGTCACATCGTCAATGGCAATAGTGTCTACTCCAGCATTATCAAGGGCAACTTTAGTACCACCTGTTGAGATAATGTCCCAACCGAGTTTTTTGAGTTCTTGGGCAAATTCAACAATGCCCGCTTTGTCTGAAACACTAATTAGTGCGCGTTTAGTCATTTTCTTTCTTTTCCTTTTTTAAAAAAGTTCTTTATCAGCTACAGTCGAAAATGTTTTTTCCGATCAATGGCTTCCTTATTTTCGTGCTACTCCCAAACGTTCCAAGACTTCTGGATAGAGTTTGTACTCTGTTTCGTGGATTCGAGTTTCAAAAGTATCAAGGGTATCCCCTTCAAGGCGTGGCACACGGACTTGCTGAATAACCTTACCGGTATCAACACCAGAATCCACCCAATGGATAGTCACACCGCTCTCAGCAACACCTGCATTCCAAGCATCCTCAATACCATGAGCACCTGGAAATTCAGGGAGATAAGCCGGATGAATATTGATGATACGGCCTTCATAAGCTGCTAGCAAGGTTGGACCAACGATTTTCATATAACCCGCCAAACAAACTAGGTCAATCTGGTGCTCATCCAAAAGTTTGACGATAGCTTCTTCATAAGATGCTTTATTGTCAAATTCCTTGAGTTCAAAGGCATGACTCACCACACCAAGATTTTTGGCACGTTCTAAGACATAGGCATCCCGGTGATCTGAAAAGACAAATTCTACTGGAAATTGTTCCGCAATCACCTGAAAGTTTGAGCCGTTGCCAGAGGCAAAAACAGCAATTTTCATATTCGATACAAAGGGACGTTTCGGCTAGCCGAACAGTTTCGTAGAAAAATAGGAAATCATTGCTGGGTGCTTGCCCACAAAATGATTTCTCTTTTTTCCTAGAAAATGAGTCCCGTGTTCAGTTAGGCTTGCTAACTAAACACTCCTTTCTACAATTTCTCCGCACAAAATGGTGACCTCACCATTATTTAATCACCACACTTGCGCCATCTTTCTTCACAATACGACCGATTTCATAAACAGGTTCGTCAAGAAGTTCTTTGACACGTTCCACATTTTCTGGTTTCACTGCAAGCATGAGACCAATCCCCATGTTGAAAATTTCAAACATTTCTTCATGTTTAATTTCACCATATTTTTCAAGGGCTTTGAAAATCGGAAGAACTGGCACTTTGCTTTCGTCAATTTCAGCAGCCAAGTCATCCGCAAACATACGTGGTACATTTTCGATGAAACCACCACCTGTGATGTGAGCAATACCGTTAACCAATTCTTCTTTGATGAGTGGCAAAGCTGCTTTGACGTAAATACGAGTTGGTTCCAAAAGAACGTCTTTAAGTTTCTTCCCTTCCAATTCTGGGAGAACTTCCTCACCTGTGTAATCTGCAAAGACACGACGAACAAGTGAGTAACCATTTGAGTGGATACCGCTTGAAGCAAGTCCAAGAATCACATCCCCTTCAGCTACTTTTGAACCGTCAATGATTTGAGATTTTTCTGCAACACCGACAGCAAACCCAGCCAAATCATAGTCATCTTCACCATACATACCAGGCATTTCAGCTGTTTCGCCACCGATAAGGGCTGCACCAGCCTGCACACAACCTTCTGCAACACCAGCAACGACTTGCTCTAATTTAGCTGGTTCATTTTTACCAGTTGCGATATAGTCAAGGAAGTAAAGGGGCTCCGCACCTGCAGCGATGATATCGTTAACACACATGGCCACACAGTCTTGACCGATCGTATCGTGTTTGTCGTACTTAATAGCAAGCATGAGTTTAGTACCGACACCATCTGTACCTGAAATCAAAACAGGCTCTTTGACACCTGTTTTTGAAAGGTCGAACATACCACCGAAGCCACCAAGAGCTCCCATGACACCAGCACGTTCCGTACGAGCAACGTGTTTTTTGATCCGTTCAACAACTTCATAACCCGCTTCAACATCCACACCAGATTGAGCGTATGCATTCTTATTTGTCATTTTTTAATCCTTTTCTTTTTTTGAGAAAGAGTGCGACGTATTTTTAGATAAACAATTTTTTTATCTAAAAATACTAGTCAGGTCTCTAGCTTTGGTCCCATAGGGCAAAGCGTCTACTGACAAATGCTTTAGCTTTTAGTCAGTAGTGAGACGTGGAGCATAAGCATTTTTATTTGTCATTTGTTTCATTCCTTTTCTTTTGCACTGCTCTTAATAGAAAGAAGTATGTTCTTTCAAACTTTCCACATAGCGTTCTTCGTAGTCATACAAAGGCGTTGGATATTTTCCATCAAAGTAAGCTACACAAAGACCGCCATTTGGAGCATCTGTATCAATTCCAATAGAATCAATCAAGCCATCGATTGACAAATACGTCAAGCTATCTGCACCAATGATATCGCGTGTTTCCTCTACTGTGTGATTGGCAGCAATCAATTCCTTACGTGTTTGAATATCGATCCCGTAGAAACATGGGTAGGCAAGGGCTGGGCTACCGATTGCTACGTGGACCTCTGTAGCTCCTGCTTCTTTCAATAACTTCACAATTCGACGTGATGTTGTCCCACGTACGATAGAATCATCAATCATGACAACCCGTTTGCCTTTCACGACACCGGATACGGCAGAGAGCTTCATCCGAACCCCTTGCTCCCGTAGTTCTTGTGTTGGTTGAATAAAGGTCCGTTGGGTATATTGGTTTTTAATCAAGCCCATTTCATTTGGTAGGCCAGATTCTTCCGCAAATCCCATGGCTACGCTAAGTGATGAATTAGGTACACCGACCACAATATCTGCTTCATGTTTGAATTCACGTGCCAATTGAGCGCCCATACGTTTACGTGCTGTATGGACATTGACCCCTTGGATATTGGAGTCCGGACGGGCAAAGTAGATATACTCCATCGAGCAAACAGCCAATTGGGTATCTGTCGTATACGTATCGTAAGTGATGCCGTTATCATCGATGATCACAACTTCACCTGGATTCACATCGCGGATCCACTCAGCACCAACCACTTCAAAAGCACAGGTTTCAGATGAAACCACGATAGCTCCGTTGGCCATTTTCCCAATCGAAAGAGGACGGAAACCATTTGGATCCAAGGCCGCAATCAGCTTATCTTCCAGCATGAGAAGGTAAGCAAATCCACCTTTCACCGTATTCAAGGCTTCTTTCACCTTACCCATGAAGGATGGGTTGTGGCTCCGACGAATCAGGTGGGCCAAGATTTCTGAATCAGAAGTTGAGCTAAAGATCGCCCCGTTATTTTCCAACTCCCGTTTGAGGGACTTGGCATTGGTCAAATTCCCGTTGTGGGCCAGTCCAAACTGGGTATCATGAAAGCGAAAGAGGAAGGGCTGGATGTTATCCACCGAAGCTTCCCCAGCTGTCGCATAGCGAACATGGCCAATCGCTCCCGTCCCTGTCAACTTATCCAAGTTAGCAGGATTCCGAAACACTTCTGAGAGAAGACCCGTATCACGATACCGTTTTAATTGACCCGCATCATTCGAAAGGATCCCCGCCCCTTCTTGACCACGGTGTTGAAGACTGTGTAATCCAAAATAAGTCAGTTTTGCAGCATCTGGGTGTCCCCAGATCCCAAAAATACCACATTCTTCATTAAGAGATTTAACTTCGTATGTCATTTTGTATACCTTTTATTTTCCAGTAAAGTATTTAACCGCTGATGCAAAGAGATGTTGGTCTTTATTTCCTGGAATATTTTGGAAGAGACCATCTTCGAAACGTTCTGAGTGACCCATTTTCCCGATGATTTGACCGTTCCTACTTGTGATACCTTCGATAGCATTTACAGATCCGTTAGGATTATATTTAGAATCCATGCTTGGTTTACCTTCGAAGTCAACATATTGGGTAAAGATTTGACCATTGTCACGAAGCTCTGCGAATTCCTCAGCTGTCACGACAAATTTACCTTCACCGTGTGATACTGGAATGGCATGGATGTCACCAACTTCTACTCCGACAAGCCATGGTGAGTTGGTGTTGGCAATCCGTGTTTCAACCATCTTAGCCACGTGTTGGTTGGCATCATTGTAGAAGAGGGTTGGACTGGTGCTACTTGCATCTTCAAAGTTACCGTATGGAAGAAGACCTGATTTAACAAGAGCTTGGAATCCGTTACAGATACCGATAATCAAACCACCACGTTCGATGAAGTGATCGATAGCTGCACGTACTTTTTCATTGAGCAAGATGTTTACGATGAATTTAGCTGATCCATCTGGTTCATCCGCTGCTGAGAAGCCACCTGCAAAGAAGATAATATTAGCTTTTTCGATGTTGTCAACCATGGTGTCAACAGACTTGACAATCGCCTCTTCATTCAGTGTGACAAATGGTACCAAGTTGACTTTTGCTCCTTCTTTTTCGAAGGCCTTAGCGGAGTCATATTCTGAGTTGGTACCTGGGAATACCGGGATGTAAACTACTGGTGTGTCAACTGTTTCTTTAGCTTTGATCACAGCATCTGATGCTACAGCAGGTACTTCTTCCAACTCAGTTGCTTGTGCAAATTCCGTTGGGTAAACTTCTTCCAATTTACCTTGGAAAGCACTGTCAAGTTTGTGTCCATCAAGCGTTACACCATTGACAGCAAGTGTAAAGTCAGCTACTGTTTGTCCAATCTTGGCAACACCTGCAATTTCTTCAGGCGATGTGAAGACGAATCCACCTAATTGAGCTGTCAAGCTAGTGTCAAGGTCAGCTAATTCGACGTTAGCTCCAATATGGTTCCCAAATGTTGCAAGGGCAAGAGCTTCAACCACACCACCATATTTAACAGCCGATGCAGCTGTCACTTTGTGGTCAGCTTGGATGGCTTCAAATTGAGCAAAGTTAGACTTGATAAGTTCGAAGTCAATTTCTTGTGCCAAAGCTTGACCAGGAATGTAGTAAATATTTTCACCAGCAGCTTTGAATTCTGGAGAAAGAATCTTACGGCTATCTGCAGTTGTCACCCCAAAAGCAACCAAGGTTGGTGGTACAGTTAATTCTTCAAAGGTACCAGACATAGAGTCCTTCCCACCGATAGATGGCAAACCAAGTTGAATCTGAGCTTCGATTGATCCAAGAAGAGCTGATACTGGTTGGCCAAAACGCTCTGCTTGTTTATCCATCCGCTCGAAGTACTCTTGATAAGAGAAGCGAGCCTTAGACCAGTTGGCACCAGCAGCCACCAAACGAGCTGTTGCTTCGATGACTGCATAGGCAGCACCATGATATGGAGACCATTCTGCGATATATGGATTGAATCCTTGCGCCATAACAGATGCAGTTGTTGTCACGCCATGTTGGACTGGCAATTTCTGTACAGAAGCTTCCGTTGGTGTGATTTGGTAGCGACCACCGAGTGGGTGATTAACTGTTGAACGACCAACTGAGCTATCAAAGATGGTTTGTAACCCTTTTTGACTGGCATGGTTCAGATCAGCCAAGACTTCAAGAGTATCCGCTTCAAGGGTTTCAGCAGATGTTTGACGTTCTTCCGGAAGCTTGACATCCTTGTCAACCACCTTAGCATCTACAACCACACGTACACCGTTTGTATCAAGGAAACGACGTTCCAAATCAACGATTGTTTCACCATTCCAGTGCATGACAAGATTTGGTTTTTCAGTCACTGTCGCAACGACAACAGCATCAATATTTTCTTTATTACATTCAGCAACGAAGGCATCTACATCTTCTGGACGGACCACGACAGCCATCCGTTCTTGAGATTCAGAGATGGCAATTTCTGTACCATTCAAACCTTGGTATTTCAATGGCACTTTGTCTAGATCAATTTCAAGACCATCTGCCAATTCACCAATAGCCACACAGACCCCACCAGCACCAAAGTCATTTGATTTCTTGATCAAACGGGTCACATCCCCATTACGGAAAAGACGTTGAATCTTCCGTTCTTCGATGGCATTCCCTTTTTGAACCTCAGCACCAGCTGTTTCAACAGATTCAACCGTTTGAACTTTAGAAGAGCCTGTTGCTCCACCAACACCGTCACGTCCAGTCTTACCACCGAGCAAGATAATTACGTCACCTGCTTCAGGTTTCTCACGGACAACATTTTCCTTAGGAGCCGCACCGACAACTGCACCTAGCTCCATACGCTTAGCAACGAAACCTGGGTGGAAGTATTCACGAACATAAGTTGTTGCAAGACCAATTTGGTTACCGTATGAAGAATAACCATGAGCCGCTGTTTTAGAAATCACTTGTTGTGGCAATTTACCAGCGCGAGTTTCTGAAATTGGAGCCGTGATATCACCAGCACCTGAGATACGCATGGCTTGGTAAACGTATGAACGACCTGACAATGGGTCACGAATGGCACCACCGATACAAGTAGCCGCTCCACCAAACGGTTCAATCTCCGTTGGGTGGTTGTGAGTTTCGTTCTTGAACATGAGAAGCCATGGTTCTTTGACACCATTGACATCCACTTCAATTTCAACTGAGCAGGCATTGATTTCATCAGACACTTCCATGTCATCCAAACGACCATTAGCACGCTCATAACGGCCAAAAATAGTCGCCATATCCATCAAGGTTTGAGGTTTTTCTGTACGTCCCAACTCATCACGCATGGCAATATACTTGTCATAAGCCGCTTGCAATTGTTTTTCAAATTTAGAAGCTGAGAAGTCGATGTTTTTCAACTCAGTTTCGAAAGTTGTGTGACGGCAGTGATCAGACCAGTAAGTATCCAAAACCTTCAACTCAGTCTCAGTTGGCACCCGTCCAATGGATTTGAAGTAATCTTGAATGAAGAGAAGGTCATCCACTTCCATTGCCAATCCTTGCTCAACCTTATACTGTGCAAAATCTTCTGCCGTATAAGTTTCAAAGAAATCCAAGCTTGGAATGGTCTTGTCAGACTCAGAGAAATCCTGTTTCGCAATACCAACAGTGATATCTTTGAAACGAGAATCCACTGGGTTCAAAAGGTAGTTTTTAACAGCTTCCAACTCATTCGCATCGATATCCTTGTTAACCAAGTACAATTGCGCTGTATTCACTGTTACGTCATTTGAACTACCAAGCAAAAGCAAAGCTTCTTGTGAAGATGCCGCACGTTGGTCAAATTGACCCGGCAAACTTTCAATCGCAAAGAAAGCATATTTCTCAAAATCAGCCTGAACCGCAGCTTCATCCAGAACAGTATCGGTCACTTGCTCAGAGAAGATATGTTTTTCCGCACGCGCAAACAAATCCTCTGCCAAACCAAAAACATCGTAAACCTGAACAATCCGAAGATCCTTCAAGGTTTTCAACTGAAGATTATGCTGTAATTCTTTTACTAAAGAGTCCGATTTCACACGAAAATCAGCTTTTTTCTCAACGAAAATACGTTTATCCATTTTATTTCCTTTATTTCTATTCAAACATGTTATCGAAGACGAAGGTTTTCTATTTCAAAAAGATCACTTCAAACCTTGCAATTTTTCCAATACAACTTCATAAACATCTGTCAAGCTACCAAGATCACGACGGAGTGAAAAGGTCTAGTAGACCTTTTCAGCCTGAGTCCTTTTACTTGAAAGACGAAGGTTTTCCGTTTCAAAAAGATTACTTCAAGCCCTGTAATTTCTCCAACACAACCTGATATACATCCGTTAAACTGCCCAAATCTCTACGGAAAACATCCTTGTCCATATGGTGCCCTTCCGCATCCCAAAGGCGGCAATTATCTGGGGAGAATTCATCTGCCAAGATGATCTTGCCATCCTTATCAAAACCAAATTCCAATTTGAAGTCAATCAAGCGAAGACCAATTTGTGCAAACCAATCTTTCAGCAATTCATTGATACGACGCGTTTCTTTCTTGATATAGGCAATTTGTTCGTCATTGGCAATTTCCAAAAACTTCACATGCTCATCATTGATGAATGGATCGTCCAACTCATCGTTCTTGTAGTAAAATTCAACGATTGGAGTTTTCAAGTCCAAACCTTCTTCCACGCCAAACCGTTTAGAGAAAGAACCCGCAGTCACATTGCGAAGAACCACCTCCAAAGGAATAATTTTTACTTTCTTGTTGAGTTGTTCTGTGTCAGAAATACGTTTTATAAAGTGAGTCGCAACACCCGCAGCATTCAATTTTTCAAAAATAAGAGACGAAATCTGATTATTTAGCACACCTTTTCCTTTAATAGTCTCTTTACGAGCCCCATTTAGCATGGTTGCCTGGTCCTTGTAGACCGACTTAATCACATGTTCGTCCTCAGTAGTATAGATATCCTTAGCTTTTCCAGTATAAATCAGTTGATTGGTCATGACTTTGTTCGCCTTTCGTATTTTATCACCTTCATTCTATCACATACAAAGTGTATTTTCAATAAAATTCCGTACAATATAAGCAGAATCCGAATAAAAAGGACAGAAAAAAAGATCATCCAGAATAATCTCTGAACGATCCCTTTTTCATTAGTGACCAGCAGTTCGTTTTTCGATATAGTCGACAACATCCCCTACTGTGTTAAATTCATCAATAGCCTTGTCCGGAATCTCAATTTGGTATTCATCCTCAAGATTGATAATAAATTCCATCAATTCAACAGAATCCGCCTGTAAATCCTTACGTAAGTCAGATTCCAAAGATACTTGAAAGTCTGGACCCTTGCGATCTTTGAGAAATTCCTCAATTGTAACTAAAATTTCGTTTTGTTTACTCATACATTACCCTTCCTTCGATAATTCCTTCACTGATTTTCCAACAACATCTGTCTCTAACATGGTCCGAATCTGACGAATCGTGCTATAGACAGCTTTGGCATCACTCGAACCATGCGTTTTAACAACAGGTGCTTGAAGACCAAACAAGACCGCTCCTCCAACATCTGAGAAATCCAAGGTTTGCTTCAATGATTTCAAACGGTCCTTGAGCAGAAAAGCTCCAAATTTCGCCTTCCAGTTTCCTGTGGCAATTGCTTGTTTCAATTGCTTCAAGATCCCAAAAGCCGTTCCTTCCATCGTTTTCAAGACAGCGTTTCCCGTGAAACCATCCGCCACAACGACATCAGCAACGCCATCCATCAAGTCACGCGCTTCCACGTTTCCAACAAAATGAATCGACTCATCCTCAGATAACAATTGGTAGGTTTCCTTGCGCAAAGGATCTCCCTTACTAGCTTCTGTCCCATTGTTCAATAGACCCACGCGTGGTTTTTGAATTCCACGAACATTTTCAGCATAGTAAGATCCCATCACAGCATACTGATGTAAGTGCTCCGGTGTATTTTCCGCATTGGCACCTAAGTCCAGCATATCATAACCACGCCCATCAACCGTTGGAAGTGTAGACATCAAACCTGGACGTTCCACTCCTTTGATACGACCGACAATAAAGAAACCTGCCGCTAACAAGGCGCCCGTGTTCCCCGCAGACAACATAGCATCTACATCTCCAGCCTTCACATCCTTGGCAGCCAAGACCATAGAAGCTTGCTTCTTCCGACGAATAGCACGCGTCGGCTCATCATCTGAATCGATTTTTTCCTCCGTATGAACAATCGATACACGCTCTGTTACTGTTAAATAGTTTTTGATTTTTGTCTCATCACCATACAAGACAATCTCAATATCATCAAAATCACGAATGGCTTGATTCACGCCTTCTACCAAGGCTTGAGGTGCATTATCGCCCCCCATTGCATCTACTGCAATTTTTTTCATGTTTCACCTCCAGATGAATCTTTCATAATCGCTCCCCAATCACTCAAGGAATCGATAAACTTTTTAGCTTTTAAATGGATCCCTACATACTCCTCATACAACTGATCAATTGCCTGACGCAGAGCTGTTTTCATCTCCGCTTGTAGAGAAATCGTCTCTAACTCACTGAATCGTACTGCTTGAAACTGATCCAATAAATAGAGAACATTCGGATGCCAGTGAGCACGTCTCTCATCCTGATCATAATGATCCGGACAAAGGACCCCACTATAGCGAAAAGAGTAATCAAAAGGAAGTCCAACCCGATGACAGAAACAGCATTCATGCAGATTCAAGACAACTCCAAATCGTGATAGAATCTGAATCTCAAAAATATTGGTTAAAACCTCATAATCCAGTCCCTCTTCCATCAAAGACAAGGTCTTTTCCAAAAAAGCAAACAGGGCCGGATCCACCTGATTATCCTGAATACTTGCATCTGCAAGCGCCAGAACATAGGTCGCATAAGAAAGGGCAAAAAGATCTGCATTAATTTTCTTATAAATCTGCACATCTTGAAAATCATCAATATAACTCAACCCATCATCATTGATTTTCAACAACATATCTGCCGTTACCAAAGGTTGCAACATGGGATTCAACCGTGATTTTCCCGCATGTTTCACAAAAAACATCCGCTTCCCTGACTTCTCCGTGAAAATTTTGACCAGCTTGTCATCTTCACGAAACTCCCGATTATACAGGACAATTCCCCGGGTCTCAATTGACTCCAGCATGTTCTTCCATATACTCCTTCAAGCGTTTCATTGCTTCCTTGATAACCTCCATGCTGGCTGCATACGACAAACGCACATAGCCTTCACCATATTGACCAAAAGCAGCACCAGGAATAAAAGCAACTGCTTTTTCACGCGCAAAATCCTGCAAGAAAGCAAAGGAGTCTTGATTATAACCAGCTGGGATTTTAGCAAAAATATAAAAAGCTCCATCTGGCTTAATAATCTCAAACCCAAGCGCGGACATCTGTTCGATAATATAATCCCGACGCTTCACATATTCCTTCTTCATTGGCTCCGCATCATCCCGACCTTCCGTCAAAGCTTCGATCGCAGCATACTGGTTCATGGTTCCAGCAGCCGTTACCAAATACTGATGGCTCTTGATGAGTTGGGCCGTCAATGCAGCAGGCGCAAAGATAAAGCCAAGCCGCCAGCCTGTCATGGCATGAGATTTGGACAAGCCATTAATAACAATGGTCTGCTCAGGAATAAAGGAGGCCATAGAGACATGCGCTTCTCCAGTATAAGTCAGCTCTGAATAGACTTCATCACAAATCACAAAGACTTCATATTTTTTTAAGACAGCAGCTAATTCTGCCATCTGTTCGCGCGAATAAGTGACACCCGTTGGATTAGCTGGATAATTGAGAATAACAGCCTTCAATTTTTCACCCTGCTCTAGAATCGCCTTTTCCAACTTTTCAGGAGTCAAGACAAAACGATCTGCTGTCGTATCAATTTCAATAATCTCCGCCCCAACCAAATTCACAATCGGTTCATAACCAGGGTAGGCCGGTGCTGGGAGAAGGACTACATCTCCAGGTTCCAAGATTGCTGTCAAGGTTGCAGACAGGGCTTCTGTTGCACCAATCGTCACCAATATCTCATCTTCAGGACGATAGTGAATACCATACTTATCCGCCACAAATTGACTCGCAGCCTCTCGCAAGGCCAATAAACCACTCATCCCAGTGTAATGGCTAAAATTCGCATCAATGGCAGCCTTTCCTGCTTCTTTTACATGTTCAGGAGTTGTAAAATCCGGTTCCCCTAAAGTCAAACGCAAGACACCAGGAATGGAAGAAATTGATTGATCGAACTGACGAATCAAAGAAACTTCGATCCGATTCAGATTTTTATTAAAACGTTTCGTTAAATCCATAGAACACCTCCAAAACACTTATATTCATTATACTATAAATAGGACCCCATCGCAAAAGAACAAGCCAGATCCCCACCTTTTGCTTACCACCAAAGGACATTTCAAAAATTCTTCCATGCAAAAAAGACTTAGCAATGCTAAGTCTTTCAAGTCATTATTGTTGGCCACGGGTTGCCACATATTTCAATTGATCTGCATGTTTCGCCACAAAATCCTTCATTTCTGAATCAGGAATTTGACGAAGATAGAGGTTAGAACGAATGGTTTCATCCTCTTCACGACAAGTTGACAATACTAAATACTTATCAGACGCTTTGATCTTGATATTAGGGTTCTTCGTACGAGCTGACTCATAGATATTCTTCAATTGTGTAGTAAAATCATTGTCATCAGTAAAGCTTGTACGGTAGAAAGCAGTGTCCTCTGGGACAATGACCAATCCCATTACTTCATAATAATATTTCCGCTCTGGTGTCTCAATCACAACATACGGATGTTGGTCCAAATACTCTTGTTTGTCATAGTAGTTGACATCATTAAACATGCGATGATCGCCGACCTTACTACCACGAGCATGACCAAACAACCAAGTCAAACGATCACTGAAGTCTTTCTTGTTGTCCATATCCATGAAGACTGTCCCCATGTATGGTTCATTTCCACCATCAAACGTCTTATTCAAATAAGTTTCATTGTCAGTGGTTTGTACAACAGGTTCATCCAACTCAGTACCCGGTGCATAGACATAAGCAACTGCCTCAGGGTTAACAGCTGTTAACTGAGCAAAACGATTTTTCAAGTAATCTTTTTCTTCTTGGCTTGGTTCATATTTAGTTTCTTGCTTGGTTGAGCTTGTTCCAGTTGTTTTTTTAGCCGTGCTAGATGACTTAGTTCCTCCAAATGGATTAAAGAAAATAAATCCAGCAACAAGAACAACAACTGCAACAAGAGCAGCAATTACAAGACCCAATTTATTTGAACTTTTTTCCCCAGCTCTTTTCATTGATCGATCTCCTCTTGATGATTTTTTCTAAAAAATAACACTGAACCCGAAGGTCCAGTGATATTTTACGAGCTAATTAATAATCAAATTATTTAACTGCGCTTGTTTTTGGAAGAGCTTTACCAGCTTGTTTTGAACCAGCTTTACCAGCTTCTGCTTTTTTAGCTGCTTCTTCTGCTTTAGCTGCGTCTGCTTTAGCTGCGTCAGCTTTAGCTGCGTCAGCGTTAGCTTGTTCTGGATTAATTCCATGTTCTTTCAAGTAACGAGCGTTAGCTTGTTCTGGAGTTTCATTCAAGATATAGTAACGGCCTTCTTTTTTCTTAGCTGTGTTTTGAACAGTTTGGAATTGTTGTACATATTTGTTACGTACGTTCAAGAATGCAGTATTGAATGCTGCTTCATAAGCTGCTTTCTTTTCTCCGTAAAGGTGTGAACCACCTTCAACAGCATCAAATTCAGCTTTAGCTGCTACTACAGCTGGATCTTGAGCTGCTTCAGCTTTGATTTCTTCCATGTGACCGTTAAGGTATTCTTCAACTGTACGAGCACTTACAAATTCAGATTGATCATAGTATTTTGAAGCGACGTCAGTATCTTGAGGTCCTCTAGGATTGTTAGCTCCACCGTTGACTCCACCTTCGGCAAGAACTGGTGCTGCTGCAGCAAATACTGCAAGAGCTGCTACTGATGATAATAAAACTTTTTTCATTGTTTTATCTCCTTTTTTCTTTTCAAAAATTATTCGTTACTTCGTAACTATGACTAGTATACTAGGATATTCTTCCCATGTCAAGACTTTTTCCATTATTTTTTAAAAAAAGTTTAAGCTTTTGATCCATTTGAGATATAGAACTACGGATTTAAAACCATCTTGGAAAGACACTTCGTTCATATATAAAAATGTATTTAAAAAATAGAAATCTTTTCTATCCTATTTCACCACACCATTTTTAGGCAGTCGTTTCTTGGGCAAACTAGGATCAGCCCTTGATTCTAGTTCTTTAGCTGCTCGAACTAGTTTTTTCCGTTCCTTTTCTTTTTTTAGATCTTGCCACCATTTTCTGATTTCCATTTGTATTCCTCCTAAACAAAAGAGGCTGTTTTTCAGCCTCCTTATTATTAACATTTTTTGGCATTTCCGATTTCAAATAGAGGGGAGAGAGGACGATTTTCGTGAATGCGAACAATAGCCTCTGCAAGGAGTTTCGCAATCGAAATTTGCTCAATCTTATCAATTAATCGATCTTCCGGTAGATAAATCGTATCCAACACCACCAACTTCTTAATGGCTGATTTTTGGATGTTGTCCATCGCTGGTCCTGATAAAACAGGGTGAGTACAGCTTGCATAAACTTCAACAGCACCTGCTTCTGCAAGGGCATCCGCCGCATGACAGATTGTACCAGCTGTATCAATCATATCATCAATCAAAATACAAGTCTTGCCTTCAACACTCCCAATGATATTCATCACTTCACTCGTATTCATCTTATCGACACTTCGACGTTTATCAATAATCGCAATCGGTGTCTTCAAAAATTCAGCTAATTTCCGAGCACGAGTCACACCACCATGGTCTGGACTGACAACAACATAGTCTTTTCCAATCATCCCGCGACGTTCAAAAAAGTCGGCGATCAAAGGCGCACCCATCAAGTGGTCAACAGGAATATCAAAGAAACCTTGAATCTGAGCGGCATGCAAATCAATTGTCAAGAGGCGATCAACTCCAGCAACCTCAAGCATATTGGCTACCAACTTAGAAGTGATTGGTTCACGAGCTCGAGCTTTCCGGTCTTGACGAGCATAGCCGTAATATGGCATCACCACATTAATGGATTGCGCACTAGCACGTTTCAACGCATCTACCATAATCAAAATTTCCATTAGATTATCGTTAACCGGCGAGCTAGTGGATTGCAAAATATAAACATCTTTCCCACGGATTGATTCTTCAATATTAACCTGAATTTCTCCATCAGAAAATTGACGAACCGTTGACTTTCCAAGCGGTAGTCCCATTTCACGAGACACACGTTGAGCCAATTCTTGATTTGACGACAAAGCAAAGAGCATTAAATCAGAAAATGACATGATTTCCTCCAGTAAAATCTAAAACCATATTGTACAGTCAGCACAAATTTCTCCTGTAATCATTTTATCGCTTTTTAAGCAAATATTCAAATATTAATTTATGGAAATTACAAAATCTATCACTACCTAAATTCTATCAAAAAAGAAGCAGAACAAATGTCCTGCTTCAGTGTAATTCTTAGTTTGGATAGATATAAGTAACAGTACCTTGTGCTGTTGTTGGGTTAAACCAACCACGGTAGTTACCAATGCTACGGATACCATTATAGTTAGACTCAGAAACTTGGATGCTTGTTGTAGATTGAACGGCTGTAACAACTGCTACGTGTCCATATCCACCATCATTCCAACATGCAATGGCACCAACTTGTGGTTGAGATCCTGTACGGAATCCTGCTGCCGCTGCACTTGCTGCCCATTGTCCACCATTACCCCAGTAATCACCAGCCCATGGAGCCAATGTCTTCGCACCCCATGTACATTCACCAACTGGATAAGATGATGCAGATGTACTATAAGTTGGACGAGAAGTAGTTGCTACTGGTGCAGCCGCTGCTTGAGTTTGAACAGCAGGTTGAGGTGCTGCTTGAGTTTGTGCTGCCGCTGGTGTTGCAGCAGGTGTTTGAGCTGCCGCTTGAACTTGTGCTTGAAGAGTTGTATTAGCTGAAGCTTTAACAGCTGCTTGTTGTTCTTTTTGTTTTGCACGGTAAGCTGCTTCAGCTGCTGCCGCTGCTGCTGCTGCTTTTTCAGCTTCCGCTTTTTGTTGCAACAAAGCATTCTTTTCGTTTTCAGCAGTTGATTTTTCAGCAGCCAAGTTCAATTGTGCTACTTTCAACTCAGCTTCTTTTGTTGACAAAGCTTGCGCATCATCTTCTAATTGCTGTTTGTTTGCAATGACAGTATTGATAGCATCGTTGTTTTCTTTTTGTTTTTGTGCAATCTCTTCTTTATCACGTTTTTGCTCTTGCAACATTTTGTTGTTAGCATCTGCAATTTCGTTCATAGCAGAAATACGTGAGATAGCTTCTGTCAAAGATCCAGAGCTAACAATCGCATTAATATAGCTTGTTGCAGTCCCAGTTGTTTGAGCACTACGTGCTTGATTTGCAAGTGATTCTTGACGAGCAACAATATTTTTTGACAACTCATCGATCTCAGCTGACAATCGTTCAGATTCTTCATTCAAACGGTCATTTTCAGCTTGAAGATTTTCTTGTTGTTTTTTAATTTCAGATACCTGACCTTGAATTTGATCTACCTGAGCTTGTGCACTTTGTTGTTGTTGATTAATACTATTGATTTTGTTATCTTGAGCAGCAATCTTATCATCTGTTGAATCAGCTGATACACCAGCTACGACAGCACCTTGTGATAAAGCAACTGTACTCAATAAGATTGTGGCAAATAATTTTTTCTTCATTAGATAAATTTTCCCTTTCTAATAAGACACTAACTAGTATAACAAATTTTTTAAAAATTTATATTACGCTATTGTTACATTTTTATTTCGAGTTTATAAATAAATCTTTTCAAGTAAAGGCTGTAATACTATTAATAGAAGCACATTCAAAATTAAACTTGGAAAAATTTGGTAAATAATTAGTGTAATCCAGTTAAATTTTATACTGATAAAAAGAATCAAAAGAAGATTTGTTAAAATCTGAAATAATAGAATCGTTAATAAAAATGTAAAAAAACGAGTCAATCGATTAACCAAAATAATCTGATTACACCGATAAAAAATCACCTGTAGTATAGGAAATACTATGAATGCAATTCCTAGAGTGTGTAAAAAATACACATCAAAACAAAAACCAAAGAAGACTCCCCACCAAATACTAGCTATCTCAGAGAAATAGAGACTCAATAACATAAAACCATATAGAAATAAAAATGAAGTAGGTTCAAAGGAGTTTGGACAGAAACGAGAAATAAGAAAAGAGATCTGCCCGTCAACAAATAAAGATAAGAATAAGATTAAAGGGAAAAAATGGTACTTACGTATGACTTTCACACTACTCTCCAATCAATAGTACATAACGATTGACATCTAAATTAGCCTTTGGTTTCACACGAATTTCTTGCCCTAACTGATCAGATGCCTTTTGAGTAGAAGTTACTGTACCAAGAGGTAAGTCACTACTCTTATATTTTCCTAAACCACTTGTTGAAACCAGAGATCCTTTTTTAATTTCAACTGGATCTCCAATTTGCAACAACCGAAACTCACCTGTCTTCTCGTCATAACCATTTAATAAAGCAAAAATAGATTGACCTTGACTCTCAATTTTA
This sequence comes from Streptococcus caecimuris, assembly GCF_943193075.1. Classification (NCBI taxonomy): domain Bacteria; kingdom Bacillati; phylum Bacillota; class Bacilli; order Lactobacillales; family Streptococcaceae; genus Streptococcus; species Streptococcus caecimuris. Next base: position 29,830 of record NZ_CALPCT010000022.1, read on the forward strand.
AACGTCAGGTGTTGTGAAGAAATAGTATCTTCGACTAATAATTTCACTTTGCTAGAATTTTTCTCTATACTTTCTACCACACCAATGACGCCACCAGACGAAAGAACAAACATAGAATCAGAAATTCCATCTGAACTACCTTTATCAATAACAAATTCCTGATCCCACGAACCATAATTACGGTCAATAATCTCACTAACGACTTGTTTAGAACCCGATACAGAATTCTTGATTGACATCAAATCCTTTAATTCTCTATTTTCTGATTCCAAACGGTTAAGTTTTGACTGGTCAATATCCTTTTGATAAAGACGTGATTTTAACGAACGGTTTTCATCATTTAATTCAGATAAATTCTTTAAATCCTTTGCCTTAGATTCCACAACAACAAATGGTACCGATACTGCCTTATCAACAATAGCTAATATATCACAAGATTTTAAAACAATCGAAGTTCTAACAGATGGAAAAAGAAATAAAATTCCTGAAACAGTTAAAACAAACACAAAACTAAAAATTTTAAAGAATCGATTCAAGAACATAGACAAAACCTTCAAAATATAAAAAATAGTTTGAGATGACATCTCAAACTTGGAAATTATACGGAGAATGGGGGATTCGAACCCCCGCGCCGGTTACCCGACCTAACGATTTAGCAAACCGTCCTCTTCAGCCTCTTGAGTAATTCTCCAAAATGGGCACGAGTGGACTCGAACCACCGACCTCACGCTTATCAGGCGTGCGCTCTAACCACCTGAGCTACGCGCCCAAGTTAAAAACTTGGTAAAGAACTTATGTTCAAAGCGGGTGACGAGAATCGAACTCGCGACAACAGCTTGGAAGGCTGTAGTTTTACCACTAAACTACACCCGCTTATTATTAAAAGAAATGGCGCGAGACGGAATCGAACCGCCGACACATGGAGCTTCAATCCATTGCTCTACCAACTGAGCTACCGAGCCAAA
>NZ_CALPCT010000023.1:0-28492 GCF_943193075.1 Streptococcus caecimuris
CCTACTCAACTGTGCGGAGGTGGGACGACGAAATCGAATTCTAACGAATTACCGATTTCTGTCCCACTCTCTTTTTTTAGAAATATTTGAGAATTGCTTGATAGTTATTTGAAAAGCAAGCTGTATACTAAGAGTGTAAAGAAAACAACTAGTCATTTGGACGAAGGAGAAAACCATGGAAAAAGTATTAGAAATTTCCCATTTGAGTAAAAAATTCGGTCATCAATACGCCTTAAATGATGTGAATCTCACCATTCGCAAAGGCGACGTCTACGGCCTCATCGGTAAAAATGGCGCAGGGAAAACCACCCTCATCAAGGTCATCACCCAACTAATTCAGGAAACAGACGGAAGCGTCTCTCTATTTGCTTCTACAAATCGCTCCCAGTGGACCCAAGCCTTGAAACGGGTTGGATCTGTCATTGAAAGTCCCGTGGCTCACAAGCATATGACCGCCTATCAAAACCTGGTCTACTATTGCAAGGCTCGCCATATCCCCAATCCCGACCAGGTCATCAAAGAAACCCTGAACTATGTCGGCCTGAATAATACGGGTAAGAAGAAATTCCGCGATTTTTCACTCGGGATGAAACAACGGTTGGGAATTGCGATTGCGCTCATTGCCAAGCCCGACTTCCTCATTCTAGACGAACCCATCAATGGTCTCGATCCTGTCGGAATCAAGGAATTCCGTCAGATGATCAAGCGCCTCAATGATGAACTCGGCATGACCATCCTCATTTCCAGTCACATCCTCTCGGAACTCTATCTGGTTGCCAATCGCTTTGGCATTGTCGACCAAGGACGCCTGATCAAAGAAATTAGCAAGGCTGAATTCGAAGAACAAGGAGAAGACTACATCATCCTCAAGACCAGTCAGCTAGCCCTTGCGAGTCAACTGATCCAGGATCAACTCCATCACCGCATCAAGGTCATCGATAAGGACGGAGAAATCCATATCTTCGGACAGACTCATGATATTAAAGTCATTGTCAAAGCCCTCGTTCAAGCGGATATTGATGTGGACGAAATCTACTATGCCCGCCAAGATCTGGAAAAATTCTTTACGGACTTAGTAGACTAATCACCCCACCGTCTTGTATTACTTATCCCACATATTTCATTTAGGAGATTTATCATGTTGCATACCATTCAAGCAGATTTTTACAGACTTTTTCGCTCCAAAGGTTTTTGGATCACCGAAGCTATTCTCGTTCTCAACATCCTGTCTGGAGTCATCTTTGGAGCTACTGGCCACGTCGGCGTCAATACGGAATCCAAATTACCCCAAGCGACCGAAGTTTGGACGGGCTTTAAAGCCTTGACCAACTACTCTTCCAGCATCAGTGTGACTATCCTCTTTACCATTATTGTCATCACCTTGGTCCTGGGAACAGACTTAACGCAAAACTTATACAAGAATAGTCTGGCCTATGGCGTTTCTCGCACCAGTTACTACTTTGCCAAAAGCGCCGTTGTTCTGACCATTGCTCTCTTTCAATTTCTTGTTTCTTATGGTCTCGTCTTCTTGATCGCGACTCTCTACAATGGACTTGGCACCATGCCAGAGCACTTTCTTGCTCATTTTGGACTGACCGTGCTGATTCAGTTCCTTTCCACCTTGGCTTGGGTCAGTATCATTTCCTTCCTTCTTTACGCTAGCCAATCCATCACCTTGGCCTTCGTTGGCTACTTCATTGGAAATATCCTCTTAAGCCTTCCTGCGCTTTTCTTTAAAGATATTGATATTCTCCACTATTTAAACTTGGAATTCCAATATTCCATGGTTCAAAGTACGACAGCAACGAACAACACTCTCTCGATTGCCCTTGGATTCATCCTTGTTTTCGGATTCTTGGGACTCGCTACTTTTAAACACAAAGATTTATAACAAAAATGCTTGAGCGGTGCTCAAGCATTTTTTCTTAGTGTAATGGTCAAAACAAACCAGTCTGCTTCCGTCGCCAGTTGCAAGTCTCCCCCTAAGATCTCTACAAAATTTTGAATAATGTAGAGACCCAAGCCAGAAGACTCTTCTGTATCCGATAGATTTTCGGAGTAGAATCGACTAGCCAGTTGGTCTAAGTGCTGAATCGGTTGTTGCACAATATTGCGCAGCTCGACCCGAATCGTGTCCGCGTCCGACATCAGGGTCAAACGTGCCTGCTCCTTCCCATGCTTGAGGACATTGCTGAGCATATTTTGCAAGAGGCGCTCCCAGAGCTCGGGATCGGTAGCATAATGAAGATGCTCTTCTAGCTCCACCTCTAAGACAATCCCCGCCTCAGACAAGCTGTCATAATACTGGAATAACTGCTGGGTTAGTACTTGGCTGAGATTGACGTCTGAAAGCCGAGGCTGGATAGCTCCCTCCATCAAGCGTCTGTACTCCAAGAGAGATTCCAAGCGTTTTGAGACGACTTGAAGATTGGAAGCAATTTTCTTCAGCTTTTCCTCTTCTTGCGTCCCTCCTTTGATGATTTGTTGGGTATAGCCCGAAGCAATGGTCAAAGGTGTCCGAATATCGTGAGCAATATTGCTGATGGCCATATCCAAGGTTTTCTTCTCTTGAAAGGCAATCCGATTGGTCCGCTCGATCTGATCAAAGAGATCACTGACCTGCTTGGTCAAGGCGACCAATTCTTTTTTTGAGACCTGAGAGGTCAACCGTACCCCACTCCCATTTTGGAGCTTCTGTTGAATCTGCTCCTGTAAATCTTTGAGAGCAGAAAGCAAGCGAGCATAGCCCAGTCCCAAGAAAAGGACAAGGACGACTAGAACTAGAACCAATCCCCACATTACTTGTCTCCTTTCAAGCGAACACCCAAGCCCCAGACGGTTTCAATATAGTCCTCATCTGGATCTAATTGGGCAATTTTCTTTCGGAGATTGCTCAATTGGGCATTGAGGGTATTGTCTCCTGGCAGATAGACTTCTTCCCAGACCGCTTCATACAATTCTTCTTTGGTGAAAATCTTCTTTGGATGCGCCAGCAAGGTTTCAAATATTTGAAATTCTTTTTTGCCCAAGCGAAGCGTCTGTTCGCCAGATTCCAGTTCAAATGTTTCTGGATTCAAGAGCAGATTTTTAAAGGAAAGCTTTTGCGACGCTTGAGCTTCCTGTGCTACCGTCGTTTGATTTCGCAATTGCACCGTTACCCGAGCTGCCACCTCATCCAGATTAAAGGGCTTGACGATATAATCATTGGCACCTGCAAGGAGATACTGGCTAATGAGGTGTTTGTCTCCAAGAGCGGTCATCATGATGACCGGCACTTGACTCTGCAAACGGATCTCCTCCAGGACCTGATCACCATTTTTCCCAGGAAGCATGATATCGAGAAGGACCAAATCAATGGCTTCTTGCTGGAAGAGCCGCAGCCCTTCTGTACCTGAAAAAGCCTGAAGGACCTCATGGTCTTCACTTAAGAGACTGTATAAAATTTCTTGGATATCATTATTATCCTCGATTAATAAAACCCGTGCCACTTGCCACACTCCTTTTTCCTTTGAACTCCAAATCATTTCTATTCCTCTAGCCTATCAAATAAAGGGACCTTCGTCAATGAAAATCTGATAAAATCCTATAGTACCCCTGCAAATCTGCATGTTAGGTCATCACAAGATGAACTTGACGATCCTTTCTTTCAAAGGGTATAATAGGACCAATGATAGAATAGGGAGAATCATCTATGAAAAATAACGCCAAAACTAAAATCAGCCTTGTATCCATCCTCGTCATCCTGGGCGTTGCTGCAAGAATGATGCGAGTTATACACCGCCAGCAAATCAGGGAGCAAAACAGACAAACCATTCAAACGACTAATAAGGTTGCAGAGTTTCAGAAAACACTAGACGAGGAAGAAACGAAGAAACGGAACGAAACCTTCAACAAGATTTATAATGAATCCCTTGTTCGGAATAAGTTTGAGAATTGGCAAAAAGCCGATGAACTTCATGGTTTGGGACAAAGAACTGGGCAGTTTTATATCTATAACTTTGAAAAAAAAGAAGAGATTCTCTTAGAGAATACTGATCAAGCATTTGTTCTACCTATTCGAAACAAGAGTGATAACGTCACATTTCAGGCTATCTTTGCCCACAAGGACGGTCAGTGGCACATCATGAAACCAGACGGAAGTTCTCAGTTGCAACTAGGAGAAGCCAGCATTTCCGCTGAATCTAAGTTTGTCATCGAGAACAATGTCTTAGACTACGACCAGTAAATCAGTAAGGACTTGCCTTAGCTACATACAAAAAGCTTAGGACCCCAGCTTGTGGTAGGGATTCTAAGCTTTTTAGTTTATAGGAGAGAGTCGGCCAGCAAGTACCGAAAACTTTTATTCAACAGAGGCTCCATTTGTCGCAATGACTTCTTTGTACCAATAGAAGGATTTCTTCCGTGAGCGGGCTAAAGTTCCTTTCCCTTCGTTGTCCCGATCGACATAGATAAAGCCGTAGCGCTTCTTCATTTCTCCAGTCCCGGCAGAGACCAGGTCAATACAGCCCCAAGTCGTATAGCCCCAGAGGACGACGCCGTCTTCATGGATGGCATCTCGCATGGCCTTGACATGGGCAGCCAGGTAGTCAATCCGGTAATCATCCTCAATCTCCCCGGCTTCATTTGGTGTATCAACTGCCCCTAATCCATTTTCCACGATAAACATGGGCTTTTGATAACGATCCCAGATAGTATTGAGGGTAATGCGGAGACCAAGAGGGTCAATCTGCCAACCCCATTCCGAGCTTTCTAGGTAAGGGTTCTTCAGAGAGGCAAAGATATTGCCCGCTGTTTTCTCCCTTTCAGCTGGATCCCCTGAAGCGACCCTACTAGCATAATAGGAGAATGAAATAAAGTCCACCGTATGCTCTTTCAATAATTGCAGGTCCTGCTCGGTCATCTCAACCGTGATTCCCTGACGCTCCCACTCTTTCTTAGCATAGTTTGGGTATTCCCCACGCGCCTGCACATCGATGAAGAAATAGTTCTTGCGGTCTTCTTCTAGACCAGCCCAGACATCTCGCGGAGCACAGGTATGAGGATAGTTTGGTCCTGCTGCCAACATACAGCCGACCTTGTTGTTCGGATCAATCTCATGGGCTAGCTTGGTGGCAATGGCTGAAGCAACCAACTCATGGTGAGCTGCCTGGTATTTGACTTGCTCTTCATTCTCCCCTTCTTCAAAGCAGAGCCCCGCTCCCATAAAAGGCGCATGAAGGATCATATTGATTTCATTGAAGGTCAGCCAGTAGTTGACCAATCCCTTATAGCGAGTGAAGAGGGTTCGGCAGAGACGTTCATAACATTCCAACATCTTGCGACTACGCCACCCTCCATACTCTGTAATCAAATGCATGGGGCAGTCAAAGTGGGTAATGGTCACCAAGGGTTCAATACCATACTTGTGGCACTCCTTAAAGAGGTCTTCATAGAACTGTAGACCCGCTTCATTCGGCTCCAGTTCATCCCCTTTTGGGAAGATCCGAGACCAGGCAATGGACAAGCGATAGGTTTTAAAGCCCATTTCCCCAAAGAGGGCAATGTCTTCCTTGTAGCGATGGTACATATCAATGCCATCTTTAGCCGGGTAAAAATAGCCCTCTTCAAAGTCAAACATCTTTTTCTGACCCGTAATAATCGCATGACGATCAGGCCCAATCGGTACCACATCCACATTGGCCAAGCCACGGCCATCTTTATTATAAGCTCCCTCACACTGGTTAGCAGCCGTCGCACCACCCCAAAGGAAACCATCTGGAAATTGAAGTTTGTCGGTCATCACTTTACCTCACTTGATTGGATAGTTCTATTATACCCCTCTCTAACCCAAAAGTCTTACAAGATCCTAGGAAAAACCGAACCTATTCTAAGGTAACGATCGCTTTCATGCAACACAAAAAGACCGGATGGTTCCGATCTTTTAAATAGTTCATTTTCTCAAATTCTATTTTAAGAATAGCTAAGGTTGACGTTAAATGACCACGCCTCCTATTTCATACGATAAAAATCAATGACTAGACCGGCAGGGCCTTCAACTAGCAGACTTTCTGTTCCCCAATCTGTTACAGCTGGTCCGTTTAAAACCTGGATACCAAGATCTTTCAACCGTTGGTAGTTCTGATTTAGATCCTCAACCTCGATATGAAGAATGATTCCTGACTGAAAATCTTCCAAAGGAATCAAATGATTTTGGGATAACATTAGACAATGACTGCCAATCGTGAACTGAGCAAAACTATCATCAACATAATCAGCTTTTTTATCCAAAATACGCTCCAAGCTAGCACAAACTTGGGGAACATCTGACACGATAATATCTAATTGATTTAAATTCATTTACTGTCCTCCACAAAAAGACCGGATTGCTCCGATCTTTTTAAGTTCTGCTCTAAGAAAATCAAAGAATAAACAAGGCATCGAACCGCAGGCAGTACTGGAGTACGGCAAGGTGAAGATAACGCAGTTTACATTTGATTTTCGACGATAGGAATTATTTGATTGCGCGTGATTGCAACCCTTCTTCTTCCAAGAAGAGGCGGAATGGTACGAGTTCTTCTGCTTCGTATTTTTCCTTGAAGGCTTTGATGGCTTCTTCTGAGTGTTGTTTTGGATCCAACTCAAGTACTTCTACTGGAAGTGGACGATGTGGAGTGATGCGAGCATCGATAACAACAGTTTTACCTTCTTTGTTCAATTTAACAGCTTCTGCAACGACTGCGTCGATGTCTTCGATACGGTCAACTGTAAATCCAATAGCTCCTTGAGCTTCAGCGATTTTCGCATAGTCAGCATTAGGGAAGTCACAACCAAACAAGTGTTTGTTTGTGTCTTCGTATTTGTCCTTGATGAAGGCATATTTACCATTTGAGAAGACAACGTTGATAACTGGAAGGTCGTATTGAACGTTTGTGATAACGTCTGGGTAGCACATGTTGAAGGCTCCATCACCCATGATGTTCCATACTTGGCGATCTGGATTGTCTTTCTTAGCAGCGATACCACCAGGAAGGGCAATACCCATTGTCGCAAAGAGTGGAGATGTACGCCACATGTTCTTAGGTGTCATGTGAAGGTGACGAGTAGATGTTTGAGTAGTGTCACCTACGTCGATTGAATAGATAGCGTCTTGATCAGCATGTTTGTTGATTGCATTGTAAACTTGGTACAATTGCAATTCACCTTCAGTTTTACCTTCGAGTTTGTTCATGTAATCACGCCAGTTTTGGTTATTCTTAACGTTTGCACGCCACCATGGAGTAGATTCAACTGGATTCACTTTGTCAAGGATTGCTTTCGCTGCTTGACCTGCATCTCCAAGGATTGAAGCGTCAAGGGCATGTCGTTTACCAAGTTTGTAAGGGTCGATATCCACTTGGATGAATTTTTCAGTGTTCTTGAAGGCTTCGTAAACTTCAGCAAATGGGAAGTTTGAACCAAGGAAAAGAACTGTGTCTGCTTCAAAGACCACTTCGTTGGCTGGTTTCCAACCAACACGGTAAGCAGAACCTGTCAAACCTTCGTAGTTCCATTCGAAAGCTTCAAAGTTTTTACCAGTTGTGATGATTGGTGCTTTGATTTTACGTGACAATTCAGTGATCACTTCACCAGCTTTAACACCACCGTAACCTGCGTAGATCACTGGACGTTCCGCATTGTTCAAGATTTCAACAGCTTTGTCAATTTCCACTTCGTTCAAAGCAGGAGCGATGAATGAGCGCTCGTATGAACCTGAACCGTAGTATGAGTTTTCGTCGATTTCTTGGAAACCAAAGTTTACTGGAATTTCAACAACGGCTGGACCTTTTTTAGAAACGGCAGCACGGCAAGCTTCATCGATTACTTTTGGTAATTGTTCTGCGTAAGCTACACGTTTGTTGTAAACAGCGATACCGTTGTACATTGGGTTTTGGTTCAATTCTTGGAAGGCATCCAAGTTCAATTCGTTAACTGGACGTGATCCAAGGATAGCAAGGAATGGAGTGTTATCCATAGCTGCATCGTAAACACCATTGATCAAGTGAGTCGCACCAGGTCCACCTGAACCAACTGCAACCCCGATAGAGCCACCAAATTTAGCTTGCATAACCGCTGCAAGAGCACCAGTTTCTTCGTGACGAACTTGCAAGAAACGGATATCTTTGTCTTCAGCCAAAGCGTCCATAAGTGAGCTAAGTGTTCCAGATGGGATACCGTAGATCGTATCTACGCCCCATGTTTTCAATACATTAAGCATTGCTGCAGATGCAGTAATTTTTCCTTGAGTCATTCTAACTCTCCTTTAATTCTATTTTGATCCCTTAAAATGCAGCATAGCGCTTCTACTTCATCTTTGCGATCATCTCGCCTTGAAAATGAGTTTTTTCTGACTTTTCTCATGAAAACGATTTACAAAACGATTACAGTATTAATTTATCACAAAGAGATTCACATGTATAAGGATCTGCTCAGAGATGCTCAATCCCTATTCCATAACAGATCCTCTTTTTGAGAAATTTTCACAAACTATCCTACAATAGGGTATTTTACTATAGTTTTATACCCATCCCTTTTCCTTGTCGTTCTAGGAAAAAGAGAAAAAGAGTGATACAGAATTCTGTACCACTTCTTATTTTCATTAATCAATCTTCGCGACATTGAGAAGCAGTGAGCTAGTCAAAACAGACACAGAACTAAGGGCCATAGCAAGACCTGCTAGTTCTGGATTGAGGGTCAATCCCAGTCCTACAAAGACTCCAGCAGCAATTGGAATCCCAAGGATATTGTAGATAGAGGCCCAGAAGAGATTGAGTAAGATCCGACGGAAGGTCTTTTGACTCATGTCAAAGGCGCGCACAACGCCAAGCAAATCATTTTGCGTGAGCACGATGCCACCGGACTCGATCGCAATATCCGTTCCAGATCCCATAGCGATCCCCACATCCGCGATCGAGAGAGCTGGAGCATCATTGATCCCATCTCCAACAAAGGCTACCTTACTACTTTCTTGCAGTTTTTGGATGGCGCTGGCTTTTTCTTGAGGAAGGACATCAGCAATCACGGTGTCAATTCCCACTTGCTTAGCAATAGCTTGGGCCACCCGTTCATTATCCCCTGTTAACATGACCGTTTTCAAGCCCCGTTCTTTGAGCTTTTTGATCGCTTCTTTTGAGCTGGCCTTCGGAGCATCTTGAATGGCAATCAAGCCAATCACTTGCCCATCCACAGACAAACTGATCACTGTTTTGGCCTGCTCTTGCAACTCTACCATCCGTTTTTCAAGCTCCGGATCCATCGCTGTCCCGTCATGAAGTTTGCCATTTCCCAAGGTCACCAACTGCTGATCGATCTGACCTTGGACCCCTTTTCCTTCAATCGCTTGGAAGTTTTCCACAGGGGTTAGCACCAAACCTTTTTCTTCTGCTCGTGATAAAACCGCTTGCGCTAGGGGATGTTCTGAAAAAGTTTCAAGACTAGCAGCCAGTGTCAAGACACGCGCTTCATCTCCTACAACATCGGTTACAAGTGGTTGGCCAATGGTAATAGTCCCTGTCTTATCAAACACAACGGTTTGAATCTTTTGCACTTCTTGAAGAACTGTTCCATTTTTAATCAGAACCCCCATCTTGGCACTACGGCCGGTTCCGACCATCAGGGCTGTTGGGGTTGCTAAACCAAGGGCACAAGGACAGGCAATAATGAGGACAGAGACTGCATAGAGCATGGCCTCTTGAAGCGACGCGCCCAGAAGCACGGACCAAACCCAGAAAGTCGCAATGGCCAAAATCGTCACCACTGGAACAAAGATACCTGAAATCTTATCCGTCAAATCTTGAATGGGAGCACGACTGGATTGGGCCATTTTGACAAAGTCCACAATTTGAGATAAGAGGGTCTCACTACCGACTTTTTCAGCCTTAAAGAGAATGGTCCCATTGCTGTTGATAGTGGAGCCGATAACTGCATCACCAACTGATTTTTCCACAGGCAAGCTTTCACCTGTCACCATCGACTCATCAATGGTCGTACTTCCTTCTACAATCGTCCCATCAACCGCAATCTTTTCCCCAGGACGGACCCGAATCAAGTCATCAATTTGGATATCTTCTGCCGCCACCTCGACATAGTTCCCATCACGGAGAACTTGAGCCGTTTTTGCCTGCAAATCCAACAACTTTTCCACAGCCTCGGAGGCATTGTTACGCATCCGTTCCTCAAAGACTTGTCCTAAGAGGATAAAGAAGATGATAAAACCCGCAGCCTCAAAGTATACTGGCTGACCAGTAAAAAGGGCAAATACACTATAGACATAGGCTACCAGGGTTCCAAGAGCTACCAAGGTATCCATATTGGAATGGTGCTTCTTAAATGAGGCCCAGGCACTCTTGATAAAAGGAACTCCTGCTACCAACATGATCGGTGTTGTCGCTAGAAAAGTCCCCCAGTGACTGACTGAATGGGATACAAATCCTGCCATCATCCCGATCATCAAGATCAATAAAGGAAGAGTAAAGATACTAGTAATCCAAAAGCGACCCAGTAAACCTAAGACACGACGGCGTTTTTCCACAACCGTGTAGGAACCCTTTTGCATCTTCATTCCACATGAAAACTCGAAGTCCCCTGTTTCTGTCGGGGTAAAGGATATCACCTTATCCACACCGACTTCCAAAGGCTCTAAAATCCCCTGATCTTCAAACAAAATTTCCTTGTAACAGCCGGAAGGATTGACCCGATGGAAGGTGATTTCAGCAGGGATCCCTTTTTGAAGTTGAAATTCTTTGGGACTATAGCCCTTTTCTGCTGTAATACGGATCTTTTGCACTCCGTTTTCCACAACTGCTTTTTGTTTTTCTGCCATACCTACTCCTTTATTCCACAATCATTTGACCATGCATCATGTTCATTCCACATGAATACCCATATTCGCCCGCTTTTTCTGGCGTAATTTCAATGACATGTTTTTCACCTAAAGGCAAATCTTCATGAACGCCAAAATCTGGAAAGATCACTTGAGCCAGACATGAAGATGGATCCTTGCGATTAAAGATGATCCGGGCTGGAACATTTTTTTTCAGGACAATGGTTTCAGGCGAATAGCCCCCCATGACTTCGACTTCAATTTCTTGATAACCTGATTTCTGACGAGCGTGGCCGCTTACCTTTTCATGCTCTGCAAAGAACCACCAAGCAATAAAAGCAACCAAAAGTAAACAAACAATACTAATTAACAATCCAAACATGGAATTTCCTTCTTTCTATTACATACAATTGCAGCGGACTGTTGCGACAGCCTCTGCTTTCTTTTCTTCCAGGACCTGCTGCAGCTGATTAAGATCTGCAAGCGTAAAGTCACTCTCCTGAATCAAGTTTTCAAGCACCTGGACAATTCTTTTTGAGCAAACCTTGTCTTTCACCTCCTCAACCACCAAGTCTAAACTCTGGTCCTGCTTCAACAAAGCCGAGTAGACAAAGGCTTTGCCAGATTTTTCTCTGGTCAGACAGCCCTTTTCAACCAAGCGCGTCAAGAGGGTCTTGATGGTCGACTTGGACCAGTCAAAGCGCTCGGACAAGACGGCGATCAAATCCCTGCTGGTCTGCTTGCCTTCCATCCAGATAATTTTCATGATGCGCCATTCCGCATTGGAAATTTGCATGGCTTCTCCTTTCTAAATCTACATTTGTAAATCTTATGATGCTATTTTACTCCTAAGATTTACATTTGTCAACCAAAAAGACAAAAAAATTTCCTCTTGGAAATAGAGGAAGGTAGACAATCTGTTTTTACAAAAAATCATCTAAAGAAATCTAAAAAGAAATAGAATTGATTTCAATTATAAGAACCATTCAAATATTTCCTGAAACTTTCCGCCGTGAGAAAAGTGCTAGAAACACTATTGTTTCTAGCACTCGGGAGTTTTGGAACCTTAGGTCCAAAACTAAGTCATGGAACTTCAAAGAAGTTCGCTGACGTCCGTACTCACCTAAGGAAAGTTTTTAAGAAGACTTTATCTTCAATCTGAAATTTTTCTTTGAAGATTTGTCTAGTTGGGCTTTTTCGCTCCCTATTTTGTCTCTATAATGTCTCCTGCAGAGCTTGGGCTAGAACTCGGTAACCAGCCACACTTAAATGGAGGCCATCTGTCGTATAGGCTTCTGCCAACTGCCCCTTTTCATCCAATAAAGACGAATACACATCGACATAGCTGACCTGGTGGTAGGCCTGAGCCAATTCGCGATAGGCCTGGTTGAGGGACTGAATTTTTTCATTGGTCCGCACATAGACCTTTTGTTTGTAGCGCTCTTCTTGACTCACCGGTAAAACCGAGATCAGGTTGATGTGGGTCAGCGGAAAATCTCGCATAATTGCTTGTAAGACCGCTTCTACATTGTCTAGGGTTTCCTTTTGAGGAATTTCTTTTCCGATATCATTGGTCCCGATCAAGAGAAAGATCTGATCCACCGCCGTTCCAAAGACATGGGCGTCTAGATGCTCACGAAGGAGATCCGTCTTATAGCCTCGCACTCCTCGATTGACCATGTGCTTGGGACTTTGTAATAGTTCATGAATGGGAAAATACTCTACGATGGAGTCTCCGATAAAGATCAAACCAGGCTCTTCCAGAGGGGCTTGATTGAGTTCCCGATAGGTTGTTATGATTTTCTCCTGCTCCTTTAAGAGCCAGTCTTCTAACAGTTGTACCGCCATCTATTTCTCTCCCTTCACTTGTTCCCAGGGGGTCAATCCTAGATACTCTTCGATCACCTGGTAGACACCACCTTCTTGATGGCTCGGTGCTAGGTGTTTGGCAACAGCTTTGACAGCTTCTTCTGCATTGGCTACAGCATAGGAGTGACCTGCCATTTCAAGCATTTCGATGTCGTTTCCACTATCACCAAAGGCCATGACCTGGCTGGCGTTAAGCTGCCACATCTCCATTAATTGAGCCAGTCCCCAAGCCTTGTGAATGCCAGCTTGTAAGAGATCCATGCTGCCAAAACCGCTCGAAACCGCCATCAGCTGATCTCCAAAAGCTTGTTGGACTTCCTGGCTCACTTGATCAAGACGATCCAAGCCTACCACCAAGCTCATTTTAAGCACCTGATCAAATAGATCTGCTGTCAATTCCGGAACAAACTTCATCCGCTTGTACAAGGCTTCAATCACTTCTGGCTGCATGAATTTCTCAACTTCTGTAAAGACCGTTCCTTCCTTGACAAAGCCACCATTGACAGCTGACACAACCAGCTGGTCTGAAATTTCCCGCCCCTTAAAATAAGCAAGAACCGCCTCTACTAGTTCTCGATCCCAGAATTTTCCTAGAATCATCTGGTCATCCTCAAAAATCCGAGCTCCGTTGGCTACGACTAGAGTCACCCGTTTGACCAAAGGACCCAAGAGCTGGCGCATGCGATGGATTTCATTTCCCGTCGCAATGACAAAGCGAATCCCTTTTTGATCCAAGTGGTCCAATAGCCTTTCCAGGCGCGGAAGATCTACCTCTCCTCGCTCATCTAATAAGGTTCCATCCATATCTGTTGCAATCAACTTAATCATACAATCTAACCTTTTCCCTTTCAAAGGGTGTAAATTATCTGGTTCCATTATACCACAGATCAAGCCAGTCAAAACCACCCGTGAAAACAGGTGGCTTCCTCTTGGGTTGAAGGTTCCTACTGATGGCCAGGGGATCTTATGAATATAAGCCCTTTTCCACACTTTCCTGAATTAACTCTTCTGTCAGTTTCCATAATTCTTCCGATTCACTTTTTATGAACTTTTTCTTTTCTAATACCATCTCTGAACGGATATGATCAGGATTATAATTGACTTCTGACACTTCCAAGTGATTAATCAGTGGTACCAAAGCGTCAATCACTCTTGCATATCTTGCCTCAGGACTCTGTCCTTTTTCAAACTCCAACCACAAATTTTTCATATTCAAATAGGTTGCTTCTGGAAGGAGGCTCATTGTTTTTTCTATAGATGCTAGCTCTCTATCATGAGCATGAACCTTTTTTTCATCATCAAACACCCAAGTATCTCCGGCATAAATCTCACCTAAATCATGAATCAATAACAGAAACATGACCTTTTCCATATCCAATTTTTCAGGATAATAATCTTGCAAAACCATCGCAGCTATCGCACCCTGCCAGGAATGCTCGGCACTATTTTCAAACCGTCCATCAAGGGTTCTATTAAACCTTGTTACTGACTTTAATTTCTCGATTTCTTTAATAAATTCAACTGTCTGATTCAAATTACTCATGGCAACTCCAACCTCCCTATTCGAAATTACGACTATCATACCAAAAATCAGGGTTTCCATAAATTACTTCCCATATTTGCAAAAAGATAATGCCCCTCTTTTTCTAATTCCGAGAATCGATTTGAAACGAAAAAGAATGCTGATAAATCAACATTCTTTTTAAGTATTATTTGCAAAAAACAAGATATTTTGTCTGTTTAGCTACCAAAAAGATACCATATCTGCTTATTTTTTCTTACAATTTTTTTGATGTGCTTTTAATTTCTTCATCGCCCAATCATAATGACTTGAAGTAGTGCTTACAAAATACGAACCAAGTACACTTAAAAAAGTAGACGAATGTCTACTAGAAATGTTGAGGTTTGGCAAACGACTGGTAATGATGATGATGCTATAGATTCCTTGTCTCAAATACTGCTGTATGAATCCACTCGTTATTCATTTGAAAGTCATTTTCTATGATTTTACTAAAGGTAAAACCATTTTTTAAAAGCACTCTCTGAGAAGCCAGATTGTCCGTTGCCGTCCCCGCGATAATCTTATGTAAACCATAAGTAGTAAAGGCCTTTTCTAAAACGAGTTTAACCGCTTCGCTGGCATATCCTAAATTAGTAACATTTTCTCCAATCCTATATCCAAGTTCTGCTGTTTTTCTATCCTTCCCTAAAACACTTAAATTGATTCTTCCAACCATAACACCTTGTGCATCTCTAATAAGATGCATGTAGACATCATGATTCTCTTGTTCCCTTAACAATTCCCTTGTAATTTCTTTAAAACTTTCTGAATCAAAATAGTGAGCTGGTCTAGGAGGTAAACTTCGCTCAAAATACTCTCTATTTTCTTTTTCAAAAGAATAAACATCTATGCTATTTTCTTCAGACATCAACTCTAAACTTATCATGGTAAACCATCTCCTATCATTCTCTAAACTCAAATTCACTCATGTTCACACAAAGTGACATTTACAAAATATCTCTTAAATTTTTGTCTCTTTTCCAATGAGCCTCTTTCTTATTAGCAAGAAAGTTTTCTAAAAAAGTAATAATTTCTTTTTTGTCTTCTTCGGTTAGTTCATACTCTCTCAATAAACTAACAATTTCTTCTAGTCCGTCATCACGTCCTTTTAAAATCTCAAAAGATGTACCAAAGATTTCAGCTAATTTTTCTACTGTTTCATCTTTCGGATTTCTCCCTCCGTTTTCCCACCTAGCGTACTGGGCTTGAGCTACACCTAACTTTTCAGCAACTTCTAATTGAGTAAGTCCTGCATCTAGTCGGGCTTTTTTTATATTGTCTTTTAACATTTTAAAATTCCTTTCGTTTTTCTATTGACTTATAACCAAAATGGTTGTATTATACTTATATAACCAAAATGGTTATATAAAAACAAAGCATACAAAATAAGTGATACTAGTTAAATTTATGAGTATGCAAAAACACCCCAGAAAGCTCTGCAAAGCGTTCTGAGGCTTTCGTTTAAAACCAATACAATTATACCAAAATGGTAATAAAAAGTCCATAAAAAGTGAGATATGGCTAGATTGAGGATATTATGACATCAACACAATTGGCATTTCAAAACAACAAAATTAACAATACTCATTCTTTTTATTCGCCTAGTTTAGAAGAATATATTCAAGTAAATGATGATGTATTTAACGATATTCGAGACGAAGAAATTGAACTTCGAGCACTTGAACTGCTCTCGAGTTTTCTAGACAAGTATTTTGGGTAGTTTAAAAACTAATAAATTAGAGATTGGGAGACAAGTGCAAGGGCGCAAGCCGAAGGCAGAGCGCCCGAAGCTCGAAGTTCTCCCAATCTCTAACATAAAAGCTGGCGTTTCTAACAGCCAGCAATCCGATACACTTAAGGCAACGTCCTAAGTAACGAGCCATTGGCAAAAATCAATAGTAGCAACGAATTACGCAGATTTTAAGCATAGAAAGGAGGCGTTACATTGAAAAATACCATTCAATCTCTACGAGAATATCAAAATAAAGTAGATTTATCAGAACTAGAAAAATCTATTTATATCAGTATTGACAGATTAACAGTAATCTTTGATAGTGAGAACCAATCACTTAGACGAATATTTCGTGAATTACGAAAATCACTCGATAATATAATTCAAGAATTTAGTATTCAAGAAAATCTAAGAGAAGACTATTTTACTCTTTATAAAACGATAAACGAAGATAGTATAAATCTAATTTTCTTTCAACTATCGGATTATGGTGGTTATCAAGTCATACGCCTAGACTTCAACCCAAACTCACTAAAAGAATTTGAGGGGTTACAAGTGTGGAGGCAGATTATGAATTACGCTCGATTAAATCGATTAGAAATTAGACTGTCACGATTAGATCTTGCTTTTGATATCTTCAATAGGCCAGAAATAGTTTTTTTACAACATATCAAAGGAGGGGTTAGTCATAAAATATTCTACGGTAGAGGGGGAAATATAGAAAGTAAATACTGGGGTGCAAGTGGTAGCAACGTTCAAGTACGTTTGTACGATAAGAATATAGAGGTATTAAGTCATAAAAGAGCTGATAAATTAAATATAGAGAGTAAGCCTTTTTGGTGGCGATTAGAGTTCCAACTTCGGACAAAGGCTATAAATGAAGAAACCATTTCAGAGATTTCTAAACGATTGGAGAATTTTAGCTTCTTTAGTCTTTCGAGTGTTCCAGATGATAGCAAAGCATTTGCCTATATTTTTCTTCATGAACCAGCACTCTTACCCGAATTATTCCCCTACCTCAAACCTAATACTATTAGAGTGAAAAAGACCAGACTTAGAAAACACCTAAAAGCATTTGATAGTAGCTCATTTTCTTTAGAACTACAAGATGCACTTAAAGAACAAACCCCACGATTAAATAATGAACTCAAACAATTAATAGGAGAATTCCTAGAACTTACTAGTAAAGGAGAAATTGACTTATGAACGATAAACTAACTATGACAGTACAAGAAATTATGGACTTAGGGTTTTCAAAATGGACTGCTTATAATATTTTACGGCAAGCAAAACATATTATGGTTGAACGTGGATTCGATTTTTATAATAATAAAGGACTTGGAACAGTTCCAGTATCAGTTGTAGCAGAGATACTTGGATTGGAGGAACTACATGTCAAAAACTAGATATACCGGTGTTACGAAAGATGATAAGACTGGCAAATATACTTATTATTTTAAAGCTGGAGTTGACCTAGCTACTGGTAAACCTTATCAAGAACGTAGACGTGGTTTTCAAACCGCAAAAGAAGCCTTTGAAGCACGTACAAGAGCCTTGAATAAGATACAACAAAAAGGAGGAATTAAGCATACTCAATGGACTTTTAAGCAGTTTATGGAAGAAGTTTTTATGCCAAATTATTACGCTACAACAAGTCCGGATCTCGAACACAGACGTCAAGTTATATTCGATGAATTTATTCAATACTTTGGTAAGAAAAAACCTAGAGAAATTACTACTTATGATGTGATTAATTATAGAAACGGTTTATTAGAGAGATATTCAAATTCATATGCAAGAAACAAGATGACATTGCTTAATCAAGTTTTGAAAACTGCGAAAAAATATGGGTTGATTTTTCATGAAATTCCCACAAGTAATATCAGTCCAATTCCAATCATAAAAAAACATATAGATTTTTGGACAAAAGACGAGTTCCAAAAAGTAATACAATCACTTGATAAAAAGAGTTATTTTGAGCACTTTGTTTATACACTTTTTTGGTTATATTATTTTACGGGAATGCGTGTAAATGAGGCGACTGCTCTTTATTGGGAAGATGTAGATTTTGAAAAGAAAACTCTAGCAATCAATCACAACTTACAGTACATAAACCGTGAAAATTGGGTTCGGCGTAACAAACTAAAAACGGAAAGCTCCAGACGAACCATTGGGCTTGATGATAACACTCTAAACGTACTTAAGGAATGGAAAGAACGACAAGCAAAAGTTGACAAGATACCATTCATTCTATCACTTGATGGAAATCCATATCGTAAGCGTAGTATTAGAGACCAGATTATAAAATACTCTAAACGTGCAGGTGTTAAATACATTCAACCCAAAGGTTTGAGACACTCTCACGCATCATTACTCATTAATGAATATAACGTAAATGCTCTATATATTCAAAGACGATTGGGTCATTCTGATGTCAAAACTACACTTAGTATTTATAGTCATTTATACCCAAACGCTGATTCCGAATTAACAGATAAACTCAATCTCATATCAAGTGATTTTATCGACTAAATCTATTTGGCTACCAAATTAGCTACCAAAAAAAGGAAATACACCTCAAAAGCCTAATTTTAAAGGGCTTTTTTTCATATTTTCCCACTATTTCTAATTCCGAGAATTGATTTGAAATGAAAAAGAATGCTAATAAATCAACATTCCTTTGATGTTAATTTTGAAAGAAGTAATTTATTTTGTATGTTTAGCTACCAAAAAGCTACCAAAAATTTTCCATCTATACGATTTATTTTATACAATCTTTCATATCAAAAAATAACCACTGTAATATGATTTCATAGGAATTACTTCCCAAGAATCACAAAGAAAAACCAATTAAACAATGTACATAACTGAAAAGAAAGGACATGAATCTGCTTTAGATAGAAACATGTCTTTTTGTATGCTACTTTAAGAAATATGATTGCAGTCAGGTTTTATTTCCACAAACCACCTAAAATCTGTTTTTCCAACAAATTTAAGTCTTCTTCTCTTATGTCACCATTGTCGCTAACGATATAGAGTTGGGCAAAGTAGGCCAATAAGGGACCTATACAAATACGAACCATTTGAGGAACCGTGATTTCAGGATTCACTCGTGAATCTGCTATCAATTCCTTATGGAGTACTAATAATTTATCCTGAAGAGTATTCCAAATATAAAGTTGTTCTTTTCTCAGTTTCTTATTTGAAAAAATTTCCTGAAGAATAATTTTCATCAAAGCGCGATTCGTTTTGAGATAGGCCATACGATTTTGGACCAGATAATGCACCTTTTCTTCAGTCGTTTCTAAGGCTAAAAGTTCTTCAAAAAAACGACCGAAAAGTCCTGGAACAACAGGGTGCAAAATAGCCGTTAATAAATCTTCTTTGGTCTTGAAATACTTGAAGAGCGTTGCTTGGCTAAGTCCCGCATGTTTGGCAATTTGTAAGGTGGAGGTTCCATTGTAACTCTTAGTAGAAATCAAATCGACCGCCGCCTGCATGATTTTTTTCTTTCCCTTGGGATAGTCTGCACCCTTTAGATAAGCTTCAAACGACTCAAAAACACTCTCACTCATTTTCATCCTCGTATATTTATATTTTATACTTTACGGTAACGACGCAAGCCGACAATATTGAGAACTGTCAAAGCGACAAGGAAGACTAGTAGAACACCAATATTTGGTAAAATATCTCCAAGTCCACGTCCGTAAAGAATAATCTGACTCATCGCATCACCTGAGTAGGTCAAAGGCAAGAATTTCCCTAGAGTTTTTGCCCAGTCTCCCATTGAATCAAGTGGAATGATTCCTGAGAAAAAGAGTTGCGGCATAATCACAAGAGGAATAAATTGCATCATCTGAAATTCTGATTTTGCCAAGGTAGACAAGAGAATTCCGAAGGCTAGTGCCACCAGAGCCAGTACCACATTAACTATTATAACATTTAACAGGCTTCCGACAACTTCAATGTTCAACAACCAGATGGCTGCTAGAACGACTACTCCTGTCTGCAGTATGGCAATAAGGCCGTAAGACAACATATAGCCGTAAACAATTTCCGAACGTTTGACTGGGGTTGCCAACAAACGATCTAGGGTTCCGCTAGTACGTTCTTTCAAGAGTGCCATCCCTGAAATCAAAAAGACAAAGAAGAAAACGACGAACCCAAGCAAAACAGGAATCATTTTAGCAAAGAAGCCGGTGTCCTCGTTACCATATTCATAAGATTCCTTAATTTCAGGAGATTTTACCTTTAGTTGTAATTGTGGAAGGGATTGCTTCACACGTGCTAATAATTGATTGGTGCCTTCACTGGCAATACTGGTGCGTAATATTTGTCGGGTCACCGAAGTTTTAGAGGCATCTGTATTGGCATAGGCTACATGATATTCCCCATCCTTATAAGAGATAACTGCATCTACTTTTTCATCGTTTAAAGCCTCTTTAGCTTGATCCAAGTCTTTGTAGGTTTTGACACTGACATGTTCTAAGTCGTCCATCTTACTTACCAAACTACTTGGCACATCTTGTGTCGCTAACTTGACATTTACAGTTGTACTTGCTGAAAACATGAGGTTCATCAACCACATGATAAAGACTGGTGCTACAAACATTAGGGCCAGTGTCCGTTTGTCACGAAGCAATTCTTTGACGACTTTTTTTGCAATGGCAATTGTTCTCATTTCATTCTCCTTCTGCTTTCAAAAAGACTTCTTCAATACTTGAAACACCATAAGATTCTTTTAGCTTGGATGGTGTATCAAAGGCAATGATTTTTCCACCTAATAGTAGTCCGACCTTATCTGTCAGCTCTGCTTCATCCATGACATGGGTTGTTACCAGAATTCCTACACCATTGTCTCTAAGCGTGATTAATTCCTTCCAGATTTTCTTCCTAAGAGAGGGGTCGATTCCAACTGTCGGTTCGTCCAAAATCAAAAGTTGCGGATTTCCTAAAAGTGCAATCGCCAGCGACAAACGTCGTTTCATCCCTCCGGAATAACCAGACACAGCCTTATTTAAGTGATCTGTTAGATCTACCACCTGAGACACATGGGCAATTTCTGTTGTTAAGTCTTTTTTGGAAAGTCCTTTTAGCTGACCGAAAAATTCCAAATTTTCTTGTCCTGACAAAGCTTCATATAAAGCATCTGACTGGGCCATATAGCCTATATCTCCCAGAATATGACGATTGGGCATGGTCTGGTCTAAGACTAAAGCGTTACCGCTATCTGCCTTTTCCATCCCTAACATGGTTTTAATCATGGTTGATTTACCAGCACCAGAAGGACCGATTAGACCAATGATTTCCCCAGACTATAATTCAAAACCAACGTGGTTTAACACAAGTTGTTGACCAAAAGATTTTTGTAAATCTTGTAAATGTAGCAATGTTTCCATTTACTTCCTCCTAGGTGAGCGTTCACTCACTTTTTAAAGATAAATCTATTATAGTGAGTGAATACTCACTTGTCAAGTGATGATTTGAATTTTTTTGTTGCACTATATTTTAAAATTTATCATAAGAAAAAGCGACTAAGATTTCTATTTCTTAATCGCCTTATATCTTCAATATTCAGTTTTATTTAGCTCGACAAGCTGGTTTTTAAGCTTTAGTTATCGGAATCCAAAGTTCCATTCTGTAGTCTTTGCTGTGCATATCACCTTCATAGTAATATTCAAAGTCAGATTTTCCTGAATGAATATAGCCATGCTCAGGGAAGAATACTTCCATTGCATATTTCCACCCGTTATGAATGCACTCCGGAACACTTCCTACTAATTCTACAACTGCATACTCTGCTTCTTCCACTTCCAAAACATCTAAGCCCATACTTGTGGCTTTGTCTACATCATTAACGATATAACCAGCCATATAATTTATTGTGCTTGGATTTTCCACATCATGGCAAACGCCCATACTTTGACCGCTTCCTAAACTTGCAAGTTCATCGTGCCTA
Organism: Streptococcus caecimuris; assembly: GCF_943193075.1. Lineage (NCBI taxonomy): Bacteria > Bacillati > Bacillota > Bacilli > Lactobacillales > Streptococcaceae > Streptococcus > Streptococcus caecimuris. Next base: position 21,959 of record NZ_CALPCT010000023.1, read on the forward strand.
TATTTTTCATATAGCTTATTCCATACACTCGGACATAATGATGAATTGATGCTTTGTTCATTTACCCCAGCAACTGTAAATGCTTGTTTCTTTTGAATTGTAATGTTCATGCTTCTTCCTCCTCTTACACTTAGTGCTAATTGCACTCGTGATACTAATTTGAATGGTTTTCCATTTCTTACCTCAGAAGGAGTAAATCCATGAAAATATTTAAAAGCTGTTCCAAATGAATCTGATGACTCATATCCAAATTTGAAAGCAACGTCAATAATTTTTTCATCCGTATTTCTTAATATAACGGCTGCTTCCGTCAATCTTCTGCTTCTTAAATATTCTGAAAGCGTTGTTTCAGTCAGAATAGAAAACAAGCGACTGAACATTGAATACGAATATCCGGATAACTGAGTTACTTTCTTTTCATCAATTTCATCATCAAGAACTGTTTCAAGATAATTAATCGTATCGTTAAACGACTTGATAATATTCATTTCGATTCCCCCTTTCCTTCAGTTTATTTTAGTATAGAGGAAGATTTCTTTTCTTACCCTACAATATCCGTACAAGTTTTGTAGGTTTCATTTCATAGAAATTTATACCTTGCTAAATTCAACAAATTCAAATAACACTTTTGTTTTATCAATAAATCCATAGAAAGGCCCAAATAATGGCAATCAGCACTGCCGGAAGGAGATTGGCGACCTTGATTCGTTTGCCCCAGATGAGGTTGATCCCAACACAGAGAATGAGGCTGGAGCCGACCAGTGAGAGATTCGACAGCGCTTGTGGGGTCATGATCGGTGCGATCAAATGGGCCAACAGCGTAATCGTACCCTGAAAGATCACGAGTGGGACCACCGCAAAGATGGCACCCTTTCCTTTCGAAACAGTCAAGACCAGAACAATGACCATATCCAGAATAGCCTTGGCCAACAAGGTCGAAGTGTCCCCTGTCAAGCCATCCTGGACAGCTCCGACTACCGCCATAGCCCCGATACAAATGGTCAAGGCCGTGGTCATAAAGGCATCAACAAAGCTGGTATCACCTTGGTTGCCCGTCTTTTTCTTCAGCCAGTTTCCCAGGCGCTCAAAGCCCTCCTCAATCTTCAAGAGTTCCCCGATAACGGTCCCGATCACTAGACTCAGTATCAACATCATACTGCCGTGACTTTCCACATGACTTCCATGCACCACCAGCATCTTTTCCAAGGTCCCTGCGATGCCTAAGACAAAAACAGCAACTCCTGTCACTTTCAGAAGGGTCTCATGAAAATCTTCTGACAAACGTTGTCCGATGAGCAGTCCTAAAAGCCCACCAAATACGACCCCTAAGGCATTATAGAAGGTCCCCAAACCGATCATTTACAAACTCCTTCGTGCATTTTTCATTCTTTTTCAATTTCTTTCAAAGACCAATGTCCCGTCTCTTCATACTGGTCAATTAAGTCCTTGGCTGTTTGCGTAATCTCCTCTGGATAGTGCAGGCTTTCTAGAGTATTGACCGCATTTTTGGTTACGGCTGATCCTGGCTTGATCTGGTAGTCAAAGACGATCTTGCCATCCACATAGCGGCTATCAAAATGGTAATTATCATTGACTTCACCGGAGGCTGCGACCAGCTCAATATCATGGCTGGAAATCATGTAGAGACAGTTTTGGGCAGCCAACCAGCGGACAATTCCAAGGCCTGATCCGATCCGCTCGATGGTATTGGTCCCCTTAAAGAGCTCGTCAATAAAGAAGTAGTGAAAACCAGGCTCTTTGAGGTGCTGAATCATACGCAAAATAGCTTTACTTTCAGTGATAAAGTAGCTATCTCCAACTTCAATATCATCGCTCACATCCATAGCCGTTAGTACATGACCGTAAGGCAGGGCCAAGCTTTCTCCATAGGCAAAGCCCAGCCCTTGAGCCAGAATAGCATTGATAGCGACGGTCTTCAAATAGGTTGATTTCCCAGACGCATTGTCCCCACTGATGACCATATTTTTTTGAAAATGCACATCATTTGCAATCGGATTGGACAGCAAGGGATGATAGAGCGTCTCACCTTCAATCCCACCCGTCTCTGTAAAGACTGGCTGACAGACAACTTCTAGATCCCGCTTATGGCGCAAGAGACTAATAGCGACTTCCATCTCCCCTAGCAGATCCAGAAGCTTCTGGGCCTCTTTTTGATGAGCCTTCACCTGATTGTAAATATAAACCTGAGCGATCTGCGGGAGTAAAAAGAGGACGTTGAGGTAGAGGAGAATAATTTCCATCTCAGATGTCCCCGTTGGACTCTGCAAGACACTGGCAAGGATCCGCGTTTTCTTAAAGGGTTTGACTGCCTGCTTGAGTTCTTCTTGTTGTGGTAAGTCTAGATGACTCAAGCGTTCTGCCGAAGCAAAGATGCGAACCAAATAGCTAACATTGTCCAGACGGATTTTATTGGACCAATTGCGCAAACTTGAAAATACGATATTAAAGACCACACTGATCACCAAGAGGGTAATCGCCCCAACTGGCTCAAAGGGGATGGCAAAGAGACAGAGGATTGGAAGACAGGCCAAGGCTATATAGAGGGGCAAACCTGCATAATGCTTGCCAGGTTTTGCGACAATGCTACGCGCCATGTTGTGGTTCTTCTTGCCCAGTTGGTTGAAAATGACCTGAACCTGGAGCCGCAAATCCGGATGCTCTTCAAAGAAGGCTTCTAAGTCATGAAGTTGATCCTGAGGCTGGAATTCCAGCAGGCGCATTTTTTGATAGAGAGCTTCTGCCCCAAGGCTCGATTGGGTGTAATTGAGCTGATCAAAGACCGCATCCAAAGCCAAATCATGCCAGGTCTGATCATCCACTTGGCTATCGTTCGTCCTTCCCTTAGCTGGATAAGCCAGACTGGCTATCAAACTTTCTTCCGTGTCTTTCTTACGAAAGAAAGGCGCTCCATCCCAAGCTTTTTTCAGCTTTTGCTTGAGGCGGATAGCCGTAAGAAATTTGGTTGCCCAAATCACCACCATCAATCCTAGGATCCAAAGTGGGAGCCAGTTTACATTTCCTTCCATACTCTATTCCTTTCCACTCTGAGGCCAATCCAAGTGAACATGTTCCTTCATTTCTCGGTAAGCCGTGTCCACTCTCTCCTTGGTCTCCTCATCCAGCTTGTCGCGGTATTTGCCACCCTGGATAAAATCTTCCAAAATATAGGTCTGGTACTTGTATAACTCATAGCCTTCAGGAGAATAGGTTCCCTTCGGAGTCCGACTGACCCAGGTTGGATGAGCAGTAGCCGTCTTAATCCGTGTCTTGCGACCAACCTTTTCGATGGTCACATCCATCAAGACCCCTCGCTCTGTCCATTGGGCAGTCTCTACGTCCCCCATGGTTTCCAGACGCTGATTGGACAGAAAATTCCCCATTGAGTAGATGATAAGCTTGTTTTGACCATCTTTATTGACCACTTCAGCAGGCTCTACAACATGGGGATGCCCGCCAAAGACGATATCAGCTCCCCAAGAAACCATCTTGTGGTAGAGTTCTTTTTGCTCTTCTGTCGGCTCCAATTGGTACTCAATTCCCATTTGGGGCATGACAATGGTGATATCGGCCTCTTGCTCCGCCTTTTGGATCTCCGCCTTCATCCGCTCTTCATCCAGATCAGACAAGACATCTGCTTGCTCCTCTGGAGTAAGGGTCGTTTCCATTCCATTAAACCCATAAGCGTAGGCTAGAATAGCAATCTTGATGCCATTCACTTCCTTGATCACCAAGGGGGCCTGGCCTCTCTTTTCATGCGTGTAGACACCGACAGGGGTGATGCCTACATCTTCAAAGGCTTTGGCTGTCGAATAGACCCCTTCTAAACCTGAATCCAGGATGTGGTTGTGTCCCAAATCCATGACATCATAACCAGCATCCTTGATGGCTGGTACGACTTCGCTCGGCGCATTAAAAAGAGGATATCCTGACAAATAATAATTGGGGTTAATGGTTCCCTCAAAATCACCCAAGGCTAGATCCGCCTTTTGTAGCCAGGGTTTGACATACTCATAATTTTCATGAAAATCATAAGTCCCATCTTCTTTTTGCGCGCTCATATAGACCAGATCATGATAGAGCTGATCTCCATTAGCCATGATCCGAGCTGTATGAGGAATCTGATCAGCCGGTGTCTTGGCCTTGTACACAACCTCTGGCCGTTCGGTTGCGGTGATCGGAAAGCCTTGGAACTTTTGCACCCACAAGATAGCATTGGCCACGATGAAAACAACAGACAAGAGCACATAGACAAACTGTTCATTGGTCAGCTGAATCCTTGAAAAGAGACGATCAAAAGCCCAGTCAAAGGCCGCCGATAGTTCTTTTCCCATCGTTTTGATGGTTCCTTTCACACTCTCCCACTTCTCTAACATTCCTACCTCTTCTTCGTACCTAGTTTCTCCAATGATCCGCCAACAGATTGAGCTGTCATTGAAATACTTTCTCTTCATTGTATCACAATTTTTAAGAAGAGAAAAAAGAGAGCAGGACAGAAGCGCCATTGTTTAGAAACGCTTCATCGTCCTGCTCCTGCACAGTTGATTAATTCATATAAATGATCGATCATCACTTTTTATCGTTTGATTTGGACAAGCTGATTGCAACCATGACAAGACTTAGGAAAAAGGCCGAAAGCAACCCTTTTGTCGTCCGATTCATAAAAGGTTGATGGAATACAAAATGATTATAGGCAGTAAATCCTAATCCAATCAGAGTTACCATAGCTGAAAGCGTAAAAATCATTCGCCACAAATTTCTTTTTTTCATCATAAACTCCGTTTTTCGATCAACTAGAAAGACCCTCTTATTTCAAAGCCTTTAACAAATATCCATAACCTTCTCGCTCCATTTCCTCTTTTGGAATAAAGCGCAGAGAGGCCGAATTGATACAATAGCGAAGCCCTCCTTGATCTTTTGGTCCATCGGTGAAGACATGTCCGAGATGGGCATTGCCTGAACGGGAACGAACTTCGATCCGCTCCATCCCGTGGCTATGATCCTGGTAATAGTGGACGACATCTTTGGCAATGGGACGGGAGAAACTTGGCCATCCACAGCCAGACGCAAACTTATCCTTGGCAAAAAAGAGTGGCTCCCCCGTCGTAATATCCACATAGATCCCCTCTTCAAAGGTCTGATCATAGGCATTGTGGAACGGACGTTCCGTCGCGCTTTCTTGGGTGACTTGGTACTGCTCTGCTGTCAGTTTCGCTTTTAGGGTTTCTTGATCTGGCTTCTGATAGGCTGACGGATCAATCAAGGGTTGGGCTGCATCTGTCACATCGATATGGCAATAGCCTCCAGGATTCTTCTTGAGGTAGTCTTGGTGGTAGTCCTCAGCCAAGATATAGTGGCGCAAGGGTTCCAACTCAACCGCGATTTTGTGGCCCAGTTGCTTCTCTTCTTCCGAAAACACTTGGGCAATCACTTCACGGTCTGCTTCGTCTGTATAATAGACACCGGTCCGATATTGGCGGCCTCGATCATTTCCCTGCTTGTTAACGGACAAGGGATCGATCACCCGGAAATAGTAGAGCAGAATCGCCCGTAGGGTGATTTTATCTGGATCGTAGATGACTTGTACAGTCTCTGCGTGATCCGTTTCCTTGATCAGTTGGTAGTTGGTCGTTTCTACCTGGCCATTGGCATAGCCCACCGTCGTCTGTTCTACACCAGGGATCCGTGAAAAATATTCCTCTAAGCCCCAAAAACAGCCACCTGCTAAATAAATCTCTGCCATCTTTTTTCCTCGCTTCCTGCATTCCCTACAAGGAACGCTTCTTACTATTAGCTCCATCATAATCCAAGAGCCTCAGATTTTCAAGGATTCTGCATCAAAAATCCCTTCTACTATATGTAAAAGGGATTCAATCCTTCTTATTTTTCAAATAAGAAAAAGAGCGAGTAATAAAAATTCCAAAACGATAGGGTTAACTGATGTAGAAAATCATGAAGGACTACCATGACCAACACCTCCTCTGAATATCTGTGGACAAGCACCAGGTTAGTATCAACTACAACACCACCGTCGGTCCGTAGACCTGTAACTGAGGTTTCACAACCTCGTAATGCCAGTGATCATAAGCTCGCCAAGCTTGAAAGGCCTCTTCGTTCAATGCTAGCCCGCCCAGACCAATCAATAGACTGGCGGTCTGATAAAACTTTTCCAACTTAATCAACAGACGATTGTCTACCCGCCTAGCCTTTCGTAAACCTTTCAACATCTGATCTAGATTTTCTCGAAATCGAAGGGTATCTGAACTAGGGGTGAATCCCTTAGAAAAGGCTGTTTGAAGAAGGGTGATCGTCGTTCTTGCCTCTTGAATCACATCCCTTTCTTCCATAGAAATCACCTTCCTTTTCACCTCCATTGTACACCTTTTTCTCTCTATAAAAATGGAAAATTCCTAAAACTAGGAACAGAATGAGGTTGGGTCAAAAGTCCTAGCCTCTCAATTATTTTTGGATTGTCGAGCAAGACGCAGTGGTTGAGTGGGCTCTACTACGCTGATT
>NZ_CALPCT010000024.1:0-25772 GCF_943193075.1 Streptococcus caecimuris
CCTACTCAACTGTGCGGAGGTGGGACGACGAAATCGAATTCTAACGAATTACCGATTTCTGTCCCACTCTCTATTTTCACTTTGCATTTTACGGACTTTGTATCTTATTCTTTCTCAAACAATTGATAGTAATCTGCAATAGTCATTTGGGCTTTTTCTTCTTGATTGAGGTCTTGGACGATGTGTCCGTCTTTCATGACAATCAAGCGATTTCCATATTTCAAAGCATCTTCCATATGGTGAGTGATCATAAGAGCTGTGAGGGCATCTTGTTTCACAAACTCATCCGTCAAGGTCATGAGCGCCTGACTGGTTTTGGGATCCAAGGCAGCAGTGTGTTCGTCTAGAAGCAAGAGTTCTGGACGTTTCAGTGTCGCCATCAACAGACTCAAGGCTTGTCGTTGCCCCCCTGATAGAAACTCAACGGCTGTATCGATATGATTTTCCAAGCCATTGCCGATCTTAGCAAGGACTGTTTGAAACTCTTCTTTATAGCTGGCCAAGTGACGCGGAATCAAGCCACGTTTTTCTCCGCGAAACTTCGCTACCAAGAGGTTTTCTGCTACTGTCATGCGAGGTGCCGTTCCCATTTTAGGATCTTGAAAGACCCGCGATAGGTACTTGGCTCTCTTTTCAGGAGAATAGTTGGTTACATCTTCCCCCAAAATATAAATCTTCCCACTGCTCACCGGAAGCGTCCCAGCAATGGTATTAAATAGGGTTGATTTTCCAGCTCCATTGCCCCCCAAAATCGTGATAAAATCATGCTCTCGAATTTCCAAGGAAACATCATCCAGAATGACTTTTTCTTCGTTCATCCCATTGCTCACGGCTTTGGTTACATTTTTTAATTCTACAATTGCTGTCATTTACTGAGTTTCGCTCCTTTCATGATTTTTCCCTTAAAGGTTGGAATCATCAGGCAGATAGCCAAGATCAAGGCACTGAAGATTCGAATATAGCTGGTATTGATGCCAAGCGCGATCACGGCCCAAATCAAAAATTGGTAGGCGATTGAACCAATCGCAATACTGAGCAAGCGCTCTGTCAAGGTGACATTTGAAAAGAGCACCTCTCCAATAATGAGGCTGGCAAGTCCAATAACGATGACACCAATCCCACGTGAAGCATCCGCATAGCCTTCTTGCTGGGCCATCAGTGCTCCAGAAAGAGCAATAATCCCATTTGAAATGACCAAGCCCATCAATTCCATCCGGTCGGTGTTGATCCCAAAACTTCTAGCCATATCTGGATTGTCCCCTGTCGCAATATAGGCCTGACCCAAGCGTGTATCCAAGAAGAAGATCAAACCAAGGATCACAAGCGTCACGAAAATCAAGCCAATCAGGATCTCATTGAACCCACTGGCAAAAGGAAGAAATTCCTGAATTTTTTTATAGCCCAGAAGTCCCAGATTGGCCCGCTGCATAACAAAGAGAATGACCGAGTTACAAGACGTCATCACGAGGATCCCTGACAAGAGTGTCGGGATTCTTCCTTTTGTGTAGAGAAGACCCGTCGCAAGTCCCGCCAAGCACCCTGCTCCAATAGCAGCCAGCGTCGCAAGGAGTGGATTGACCCCTTTGGTAATCAAGGTCACCGCCACCGCTCCTCCAAGCGGGAAGGAGCCTTCTGTCGTCATATCTGGAAAATCTAGAATTCGGAACGTCATAAAGATTCCTAACCCTAAAATGGCCCAAATCAAACCTTGTGAAACAATTGAATTAATCATAGTTTCTCCCTTCGATAATAGTAGTTTAATTGTAACATAAATATGGAGGAGAACCTATAGGAAATTGTTATCAATTCCCTTTTCATGCTTCATAAAAAAACCAAAAGGTTGTACCTTCTGGTTTTTAATCGTGATATTTTTTTAAAGGATTAAAAGAACATCTTAATCTTCTTTTTTCTTTCGAGCAAGACCAAAGCCTGTTGCGATCACACCAAGCAATCCAAGGCTGGTAAGAGCGGTTGCTGATTCCCTTTAGTAATAAGGTTTGTGCAAATATTTCTCCTCCAGTTGCTTTTATCACTAATTTGTACCTTTTTTTAAATGCGAGGAAATTTTGTGTCAAACGTTTTCCGTTTGTTCATTTTTCTGAATCAAAAACCCTTATTTAGTACGGTTTTCTAATAATTTCATGAAAGTTTACATGCCGGCTTTCGTTCTTAAATTGACACTATCTAGTGAAATGTCGTATACTTATTGGCATCGATAGAACAATTTACTTTAAACTGTTCAACGAACTATACAAACAGTATGTGGGAGAAAAAAATGAATCAACAAAAAAATAGTGTCTCTGAAAAAGGGCACGGCTATTTTCGCAAGCGCAACAAGGCATTGGTCTCTATGATTACCCTTTTTGGAGCCTTGATGTTAAGCTCTGTTGCCATGGCTGACGAGGTCAACACCAATCCGACTTCTGAGATTTCAGCAACCGCTCAATCAGTAGCAACCAATACCAATACTCCTCCTACTACTAGTGAGGAAGTTGCTACGACGGAAGCAACTTCTTCTTCATCGGAATCAACACCAACTGTAACTGCCACTCAACCGGTCAGTGCAACTCCAGCAACTACTTATAATACTCCAAAAATCACCAACGACGTCACCTTTGATAAAGCGACTTATAAAAGTGGGGAAGACGTCCGCATCTCTATCAACAACCCTGAAGTGGTTTCATCTGATGTCACTGTCTCTCATTTAGATCAGGTCATTTATGAAAAGAAAAACGTTGAAGGCGGCGAACTGACAATTCCAAGTACGGTCTTTTCACCTAATGCTGGATTTATCGTTGATGTCCTTGGTAAGAAAGCAGATGGCTCCCAAGCATTTCATAAGGCAGCGGGTCTTGCTGTTGAAGATGACTGGACGATCTACCCACGTTATGGCGTGGTTGCCGGCTCAAAAGACAATCACAACTCCATCACCAATGATCAGGTAGACGGCTACAAGAATAGTATTGACCAATTGGCCAATATGCATATCAACAACTACTTCTTCTACGACGTTTACAATACACCTGCCAACCCATTCCCGGCAAATGTTGAACGTTTCACTCAAGATTGGGCGACTTTCTTGATTCCAAATAGCGAAACAGATCCTGACAAACGCAAGTCCTACTTACCTGTCATCGATACAGAAGCAGTCAAAGAGCTGGTGGATCATGTCCATACGACTGGTGCCAAAGCCATGCTCTATAACATGATTTATGCGGTTTCCCTCGAAGAAGGGGTTCCAAATGAAGTGAAAAGTGCCATTGTTCGCAATCTACAAGACCATTTCAACTTTGGTAAAAAGGGGGATGTCACAGCGACCGATATCCAACAATTTCTTGATCCAGGCGATCCAAATTGGCAAAAATTTATCATTGAAGTCATGACCAAAGCCATGAAAGAAGGCGGCTTTGATGGATGGCAAGGGGATACCATGGGCTCTAACTGGGTGGAAAAAGTCAGTGAACCTGGAAAAGGCTTCTCTTTGAGCGAACACTATCCAGAACTAGCCACAGCTGCGACAGAGGCCCTCAAAAAAGAAGGCTATGACTTCATGATCAACGATATCTCTACTGGAGATGCTGATCGACTAGGAAAAACCAATGTCTCTGCACCTTATGCGGAAGTTTGGGGCGATAGCATTGCCTATGACTCTACCTACCAAGCCTTGACGCGCCTTACCGAACGGATGCGTGATTTATACAAGGGGAAATCTCCTATCATCGCAGCCTATACCCATCGTGGTAAAAATGCATCAGCCCTCAGCAAAGACAACGAATTGCTGACAGATGCCATCATCGCAGCGAGCGGTGGTTACCATATGACGACTGCAGCCCTCAATACTTCTCAAGATGCTAAAGGTTTTGGGGTGATCCAAGCAGAATGGTATCTCAATCAAAACCTACCAGTCAATGCCGACTTTGCCAATGCAGAATTCAACTACCAAGAATTCATCGTTGCTTATCAAGAACTTCTCCGTGGGCGCGACACCTTGGCGCATGATACTCGTCGGATTGTAGACAATACAAATGTACTGGTCAACGGCAACTTCATCGGATCCAACCTGGATAATGCTGATGGAGTTCAACCTGGAACTGTTTATACCATTACAAAAGAAACCAAGACGGGTGATCGAATTGCTCACTTGATCAATTTGGTCGGCATTACCGAAAATAAATGGAACAGCGCTGTGAATACAACCGAAAAATTGACCAATATTCAAGCTTTTGTTCCACTCGGAAAAATCACAAAAGATCAGGCTGAACACGCCAGCATTTACTGGGCAACACCTGATGCTGTTGAAGGAAAATACAACATCAACCTTCGGGAAACAAGAGCAAATGTTTATTATGACGGAGGGGCTGGCCAATGGATGGCTGCTATCGATGTTCCTAGTCTAGATGTATGGGATATGCTCTATGTCAAACTCAATGAAGCCGCTCATGTTCTTTATCAAGATAAAAACGGAGTTGAGCTCGAACGTTCCAGTGACTTGGTTGGTCATACAGGTGAAAAGATCAACTACTCTACAAAAGAAACCATTGCCAACTATTTGAAGAAAGGCTATGAACTAGTAGAGAATGGCTTCGATGCAGACGGACAACCAAACTTTGACCGCGACGCTACCAACACCAATGAAGATGGCGTTCAAGAGTTTATTGTCCGCTTGGCACCAAAAATTGTAGAATTTTCTGCAACACAGCCCATCCAAGCCGGTCAAGTTGTTCCAGGAGACAGCGAAGGTCGTGTCTATTCAACTCCTCTAGCTCCAGCTGGTCAAACAACGGCTGATCTGGATCATTTATCTGAAACAGTGACCCGTACGGTGACCTATGTAACAGAGGACCAGGATGGATCTAACCGCCAGCCTGCAGGAATAGCTGATCAAACTGACAGCCTTCATTTCACTCGCAAAGGTACCATCAATTTGGTGACAGGCAAGACAAGTCTTGAAGACTGGACAGCGCAAGACGGCATAAGCTTTGTAGCTCTTGAAAATCCCGTCAAAAAAGACTATGTTGTCGTAGCAGAAGAATCAACTGATGCCATCACTTCTGATCTGACAAAAGCAGGAGAACATACTGGCATTCATGCTGATGCAGCAGACATCACAGATACGGTCATCTATCGCCCAGTCGGGGCTTATAAGATCAGCTATGCTACTGGTAAAGAACCAGCCCATGCTCAAAAAGAGATCCCTTATCTAAATGATCCCACAAATCCAACCACCATCGCGTCTCCTACTGCTATCCTTCCTTACGTGGAGGGATTAGAGCCAAAAGATGCTCGTGGACAAGTCTTAAACCTTGTGGATCCTATTGACGAAACCAAAGGCTATCTTCTTCCAAGCCCTGAGTCTCCAACAGTTGATACTGCTATTTCCTACACTATCACCAAAGGATCGGTCAGAGTACGATTCCTCACTGAGGGAGGCGATACTGATCTGCAAGAGGCGCAAAACCTCGCTACAGAGGCAGATTTCGGCACCAAGTACACCAGTGAGGCCCCAACAGAAATCACAAAAGATGGTCGTATCTACCATCTAGTTGGACACCGTGCTGATTCTGCTGATCCAAGTGGCACAGTCACTAAGGGAATGAAAACCGTCATCTATGATTACAAGTTAGCTACGGGAACGGTCATCGCGCGATTTGTCATCCAAGATACTAACACTGAATTGCAACCAGAGCTTGCTGTTGCAACAAATGTGGACAATGGAACCCATTACGTCGCTAGCGCACCAGATGAAATCTCCTACGACGGCCACATCTATGAACGGATCGGTGCAGCTGAACAAACTGGGAACGTAGAAGTGGGAACAACCATCTTGATCTTTGCCTACAAGGTCAAAGAAATCCCTACTCCACAACCATCCCCAGAAACAGAAAAAGAAGAAACAGTTAGCCCTCTTCCTTCCGTGACAAAAGCAAACACGACTGATGCTCATGAAGAAAAGGGATCAACACTTCTCTCTAACAAAGAAGAGGAGAAACCTCTTGAAACAACAAGCCAAAAAGAGGAACTCCCTGAAGTTGTTCCTAACACCCCTCAAGAAGGGACTCATCTACCTGCAACAGGTGAAGAAACCTCTCAGCTAGCCCTACTTGGACTTGGCCTCTTAGCAGGTTTGTCCAGTCTTATCCCTTACAAAAAGAAACAAGAGTAGATCCCAAACACAAAGAAACTTCCTATGGAATTCTGTTCCAAGGAAGTTTTTTTATATTTATACAACTCATTCAGAGTCTAGATCCCTTTTATGAGGGTGACTGACGACAATAAGGGTGTGAAGTACTACCACTCCAAACCCTACTGTATTCCAATTCAAAGTGGATTCATTCCCCTTGTTGCCGGCAGTTTGAAAGATCAAATTGCTTTACTAGTATACTGTTTTCTCTACTTCAAGTCAATGGAATTTTACTGAAACTAGTAACCGAATGAAATGAATATATAGAATTTTACTGAAACTTTTTCATCACATTTATGCATGTTTTTCTAAGTTTCCAATACCAAACAAAGAGGCCTTGCTCTTTCGAGCAAAGCCTCTTCCTGTTGGATCTAAAATTGTCACCTCATCAACAAGTTTGCTGATGTCACCTCAATTTTAGTCTTCGCGTTTTTTGCGTTTTGCAAGTCCCGCAAGGCCAACCATACCAAGTGCAGCACCTAACAATGCAGCAGATGCTGATTGTTCTTCACCAGTTTCAGGAAGTGCTGGAGCTGGAGGAGTTGTAGGTGTTGGTGGCGTTGGTGGTGTTGGCGGTGTTGTTGGTGGTGTTGGTGGTGTATTCGGTGGTGTTGTCGGCGGTGTATTCGGTGGTGTTGTTGGTGGTGTATTTGGCGGTGTTGTTGGTGGTGTATTTGGCGGTGTTGTTGGCGGAATAACAGTGTTGTTAAACTCTGTATCTTCTGGCAACTGAGTAATAGCCGTCAATACTTTACCGTCTTTGTTAATCATAATACCCACAGTGGCAACCATCTTATCGTATTCGATGCTAGAATCTGTGCCACGGATTTCTTCTACATGGTAGAGATGAGTTCCTTCTTCACCACGTTTGAATTCAAGATTTGAGAAGGTGATCTTACCAGCCGCATCATTGGTTACGGTTTCGATCACATTTCCTTTTTCGTCCTTAAGAACGAAGCTGAATTCACCAGCCTTCAATGCACGACCTTCCAATTTCTTAGTGAATTGGAATTGAACCTTAACTGGAATGTTGACTACACGTTTTTCAGTTGGTTTTTCTGGTTTTTCTACAGTCTTCTTAGTTGGATCGTATTGGTGTACGATTTGTGAAGCTGTATTTTCAATGTCCACACCATCTTGAGCAGATTGTTTAATTTCTGCAGGAATTTCAAACTTGTAGTAACGTCCAAAGGCCAACTTAGTTGTGTCGATAACTTGTGTATTTTCTGCGTCTCCAAGTGACTTAGTCAAGTCTGCTTTAGATGTTGCAGTAATCACACCGTTTTCAACCTTGATATCAAACTTAGCTGTTACATCTTCTCCTGTTACAGAGTCGTATGCCTTAATATCAGCTCCGTTGACAGTCAAGTTTGCACTGTCATATTTATCTGTCACACCAACAGATTGAATATTGTGTGCTTCAGTGAATTTAGTTGTATCCAACCATACTTGGTAGTATACTTTATCACCTTTCTTGAGTGTCTTCGTATTGATATTTTGAGCTTCGTTGTTATCAGTCTTATCAACGTAAGGATTTGCATTTGTGTCCGCAACCTTATCCTTCAACTCTTTATCATCGTCGAGAAGTTTCACACCTGTAAGATCGAATTTAGATTCGTTCAAGATGTATTTCTCTGGGTTGAATTCTGGAGTTTCAGGTGGGCGAACAGTGTTATTGAATTCTTTGTCTGATGGATCCGTTACCTTAGTAAGGAGAGCTTTCGCTGTTCCATCATGAGAAACTTTAACTGTCACAACTGCTTTCATCGTGTCATAAGTAACGGTTGTATCAGTTCCTTTGACTTCTTCTACAGTGTAGTTGTAAGTTCCTTCTTGACCTTTCTTGAATTCAAGAGCTGAGAACTTAACGTTACCAGATGCATCGTTCTTCACAGTTTCAAGAGTCTTACCATCTTTATCCTTAAGAACGAAGCTGAATTCGTTAGCTTTAAGCTCACGGCCTTCCAAACGTTTCGTGAAGTTGAATTCTACTGAAACAGGGATGTTCACAACACGTTTTTCAGTTGGTTTGTTTGGTTTCTTCACTGTCTTGCTTGTTGGATCGTATTGGTGAACGATTTGAGCTGCAGTGTTTTCAATATCCGCACCACCCTTAACAGTATCTTTCACTGTTGCTGGGATGTCGAACTTGTAGTAACGTCCAAACGCAAACTTAGTTGTGTCGATCACTGGAGTATTTTCTGCGTCTCCAAGTGACTTAGTCAAGTCCGCTTTAGAAGTTGCAGAGATCACACCGTTTTCAACCTTGATATCAAATTTAGCAGTCACATCTTCGCCTGTTACAGAGTCGTAAGCTTTGATGTTTGCAACATTGATGTCAAGCTTGTCTTCTTCGTAGTCATCAGTAACACCAACAGATTGGATGTTGTGCGCTTCAGTGAACTTAGTTGTATCCAACCATACTTGGTAAACAACCTTATCGCCACGTTTCACAGTCTTAGTATTGATGTTTGCTGCTTCATTATTGTCAGCCTTATCAGCGTAAGGATTTGCGTTTGTTTCCGCAACCTTGTCTGCCAATTCTTTATCATCATCAAGAAGTGATTTACCAGTAAGGTCGAATTTCTCAGCGTTCAAGATGTATTTCTCTGGGTTGAACTCTGGAGTTTCTGGAGGAGTCACCTTGTTGTTAAATTCTTTGTCCGCAATGTCGCCAACTTTCGCGATCAGAACTTTAGCTTTTCCGTCGTGTGAAACTGTGACTGTTACATTCGCTTTCATAGTGTCGTATGTAACGGTTGCGTCAGATCCTTTAACTTCTTCTACTGTGTAGTTGTGTACGCCTTCTTGACCTTTCTTGAACTCAAGTTTAGAGAACTTAACGTTACCATCTTTATCGTTCTTCACAGTTTCAACTTCTTTACCAGTTGAATCTTTAAGAACGAAGCTGAATTCGTTGGCTTTAAGCTCACGGCCTTCCATACGTTTAGTAAAGTTGAATTCTACTTCAACTGGCACGCTGTTGACACGTTTTTCAGTTGGTTTTTCAGGTTTTTCAACTTTCTTAGTCGTTGGGTTGTAGTAGTTGACTACTTGAGCCGCAGTGTTTTCGATGTCAACTCCACCTGCAACGTCGGCTTTCACTGTAGCTGGGATATCAAACTTGTAGTAACGTCCGAATTCGAATTTAGTTGTGTCAATCACTTGTGTGTTTTCTGCATCGCCAAGTGACTTAGTGAAGCCATCTTTAAGGGTTGCAGTAATCACACCGTTGTTCACAGTAATATCGAATTTAGCTGTTACATCCGCACCAGTCTTACCGTCATAAGCTTTGATTGCTGAACCATCAACATCAACTTTAGCCTCATCGTAGTCATCTGAGATTCCTACTGATTGGATATGGTCTTTGTTGTTTGCATCAAATTTAGTTGTATCCAACCATACTTGGTAAACAAGTTTTTGACCTGGTTTAACTGATTTAGTATTGATATTCGCTTTTTCGTTATTAGATGCATCGTCCGCATATGGGTTTGCATTGGTATCTGCGTACTTGTCTGCCAACTCTTTATCATCATCTAATAATGAAGTTCCAGTCAAATCAAATTCTTTTTCGTTTAGAACATATTTTTCTGGATTGAATTCTGGAGTTTCAGGAGGTGTTACACGGTTGTTAAATTCTTTATCCGCAATTTTGCCTACAGTCGCTACGAGAATCTTAGCTGTTCCGTCGTGTGAAACTGTGACTGTTACATTCGCTTTCATAGTGTCGTATGTAACGGTTGCGTCAGATCCTTTAACTTCTTCTACTGTGTAGTTGTGTACGCCTTCTTGACCTTTCTTGAATTCAAGAGCTGAGAACTTAACGTTACCAGATGCATCGTTCTTCACAGTTTCAAGAGTCTTACCTTCTGAATCTTTAAGAACGAAGCTGAATTCGTTAGCTTTAAGCTCACGGCCTTCCAAGCGTTTCGTGAAGTTGAATTCCACTTCAACTGGAACGTTGTTGACACGTTTTTCAGTTGGTTTGCTTGGTTTTTCAACTTTCTTAGTTGTTGGGTTGTAGTAGTTTACTACTTGAGCCGCAGTGTTTTCGATGTCTACACCACCAGGTACATCAGCTTTCACTGTTGTTGGGATGTCGAACTTGTAGTAACGTCCGAATTCGAATTTAGTTGTGTCGATCACTTGTGTGTTTTCTGCGTCGCCAAGTGACTTAGTGAAGCCATCTTTAAGGGTTGCAGTGATCACACCGTTGTTCACAGTAATATCGAATTTATCTGTTACTTCTGCGCCTGTTACTGAGTCGTAAGCTTTGATCTTAGTAGAATCAAGTTCCAACTTCGCTTCATCGTAGTCATCTGAGATTCCTACTGATTGGATGTTGTCCTTGTTGTTTGCGTCAAATTTAGTTGTATCCAACCATACTTGATAAACCAACTTATCGCCACGTTTCACAGTCTTGGTGTTCAAGTTTTCTTTTTCGTTGTTTGATGCATCGTCCGCATATGGGTCCGCATTGGTATCTGCGTACTTGTCTGCCAACTCTTTATCATCATCAACGAGCTTGTCGCCTGTGATATCGTATTTCTCTTTAGAAACAACGTATTTCTCTGGTTGGAACTTAGGTTCTTCTGGAGGTGTTACACGGTTGTTAAATTCTTTATCCGCAATTTCGCCAACAGTCGCGATCAGAACTTTAGCTGTTCCATCGTGTTTCACTGTGACTGTCACATTCGCTTTCATAGTGTCGTATGTAACGGTTGCGTCAGATCCTTTAACTTCTTCTACTGTGTAATTGTGTACGCCTTCTTGGCCTTTCTTGAATTCAAGAGCTGAGAACTTGACGTTACCAGCCGCATCATTGCTTACAGTTTCAAGAGTCTTACCTTCTGAATCTTTAAGAACGAAGCTGAATTCGTTAGCTTTAAGCTCACGACCTTCCAAACGTTTTGTGAAGTTGAATTCCACTTCAACTGGAACGTTGTTAACACGTTTTTCAGTTGGTTTTTCAGGTTTTTCAACTTTCTTAGTCGTTGGGTTGTAGTAGTTAACTACTTGAGTCGCAGTATTTTCAATATCCGCACCGCCAGGAACATCTGCGTTCACAGTTGCTGGAATATCAAATTTATAGTAGCGTCCAAACTCGAACTTAGTAGTGTCAATGATTTGAGTGTTTTCAGCGTCGCCAAGTGACTTAGTGAAGCCATCTTTGAGGTTAGCTGTGATTACACCGTTAGCGATTGAGATGTCAAACTTAGATGTAACATCCGCACCTGATACTGAATCGTATGCCTTGATGTCTGAAGCATTCACAGTCAACTTAGTTTCATCGAAGTCATCTGTGATACCAACTGTTTGGATGTTATCCTTGTTAGCTGCATCAAATTGAGTCGTGTCAAGCCATACTTGGTAATAAAGTTTTTGGCCACGTTTCACAGTCTTGGTGTTCAAGTTTTCTGCTTCGTTGTTTGATGCATCGTCCGCATATGGGTTAGCGTTTGTATCCGCAACCTTGTTAGCCAATTCTTTGTCATCATCAACGAGTTTCGTACCTGTTACATCAAATTTCGCTTCAGAAACAACATATTTTTCAGGATTGAACTTAGGTTCTTCTGGAGGAGTCACACGGTTGTTAAATTCTTTATCCGCAATGTCGCCTACAGTCGCGATAAGAACTTTAGCAGTACCATCGTGTTTCACTGTGACTGTTACATTCGCTTTCATTGTGTCGTATGTAACGGTTGCGTCGCTTCCTTTAACTTCTTCTACAGTGTAGTTGTGAACACCTTCGTCACCCTTCTTGAATGACATAGCTGAGAACTTAACGTTACCAGATGCATCATTGCTTACAGTTTCAAGAGTCTTACCTTTTGAATCTTTAAGTACGAAGCTGAATTCGTTAGCTTTAAGTTCACGGCCTTCCAAGCGTTTAGTGAAGTTGAATTCTACTTCAACTGGAACGTTGTTTACACGTTTTTCAGTTGGTTTGCTTGGTTTTTCAACCTTCTTAGTTGTTGGGTTGTAGTAGTTTACAACTTGAGCCGCAGTATTTTCAATATCCACACCACCAGGTACATCAGCTTTCACTGTTGTTGGGATGTCAAACTTGTAGTAACGGCCGAATTCGAATTTAGTTGTGTCGATCACTTGTGTGTTTTCTGCGTCGCCAAGTGACTTAGTGAAGCCATCTTTAAGGGTTGCAGTAATCACACCGTTGTTCACAGCGATATCGAATTTATCTGTTACTTCTGCGCCTGTTACTGAATCGTAAGCTTTGATCTTAGTAGAATCAAGATCCAACTTAGTTTCATCGTAGTCATCTGAGATTCCTACTGATTGGATGTTGTCCTTGTTAGATGCGTCGAATTTAGTTGTATCCAACCATACTTGGTAAACCAACTTGTCGCCACGTTTCACAGTCTTGGTATTCAAGTTTTGTTTTTCGTTGTTTGATGCATCGTCCGCATATGGGTTCGCATTTGTATCTGCGTACTTGTCTGCCAACTCTTTATCATCATCAACGAGCTTGTCACCTGTGATATCGAATTTCTCTTCAGAAACAACGTATTTCTCTGGTTGGAACTTAGGTTCTTCTGGAGGACGAACAGTATTGTTGAACTCTTTATCAGCAGGATCTGTCACGTTTGTGATCAAGGCTTTCGCTGTACCATCATGACGAACTTCAACTGTAACGACAGCTTTCATTGTATCGTATGTAACGGTTGCGTCTGAGCCTTTAACTTCTTCTACTGTGTACTTGTAGGTACCTTCTTGACCCTTCTGGTATTTAAGGGCAGTGACAGTTTTACCAGCTTTATTGGTGTACTCTACTGGAGCAAACTTGATCTTACCAGCTTTGTCGTTGGTTGCAGTTGCGATCACAACATTGTCGCTGTCTTTCAACTCGAATGTAAATTCGCCAGCTTTAAGGTCGCGACCTTCCAATTTCTTAGTGAAGTTGAATTCAACTGAGATTGGAACACTGTTTACACGTTTTTCAGTTGGTTTGTTTGGTTTTTCAACAGTCTTACTTACTGGATTGTAGTAGTTAACAACTTGAGCTGCTTTGTTTTCAATATCGGCACCAGCTACAACATCGTCTTTCACTGTTGCTGGGATATCAAATTTATAGTAGCGTCCAAATTCAAACTTAGTAGTGTCAATGATTTGAGTGTTTTCAGCGTCGCCAAGTGACTTAGTGAAGCCATCCTTAAGGTTAGCTGTCAGAACACCATTGTTATCAGAGATATCGAATTTAGTCGTAACATCTGCACCAGTAACTGAATCGTAAACCTTGATATCTGAAGCATTAACAGTCAATTTATCCTTGTCGTAGTTATCTGTGATTCCTACTGTTTGGATGTTGTCTTTGTTGTTTGCGTCAAACTTAGTTGTATCCAACCATACTTGGTAGTAAAGTTTTTGACCACGTTCAACAGTCTTGGTATTCAAGTTTTCATCTTCGTTGTTGGCAGTTGTATCGACATATGGGTTTGTATTTGTTTCACCATATTTATCTGTCAATTCAGAATCGTCATCAACGAGCTTCGTACCTGTGATATCGAATTTCGCTTTAGAAACAACGTATTTCTCTGGTTGGAACTTAGGTTCAGTTGGTGGAGTGACACGGTTGTTGAACTCTTTATCGGCAGGATCTGTCACGTTTGTGATCAAGGCTTTCGCAGTACCATCATGACTTACTTTAACAGTTACCACTGCAGCCATTTCATCATAAGTGACAGTTGAATCTGTACCTTTCACCTCTGTTACAGTGTAAGTGTACGTACCTTCTTGACCCTTCTGGTATTTAAGGGCAGTGACAGTTTTACCAGCTTTGTTTGTGTAGTCAACTGGAGTGAACTTGAAGTTACCGTCTGCGTCGTTGGTTGCCGTTGCGATCACAACATTGTCGCTATCTTTCAACTCGAATGTGAATTCGCCAGCTTTAAGGTCGCGACCTTCCAATTTCTTAGTGAAGTTAAATTCTACTGAGATTGGAACATTGTTGACACGTTTTTCAGTTGGTTTTTCAGGTTTTTCAACTTTCTTAGTCGTTGGGTTGTAGTAGTTTACAACTTGAGCCGCAGTATTTTCGATATCCGCACCAGCTACCACATCGTCTTTCACTGTTGTTGGGATGTCGAACTTGTAGTAACGTCCAAATGCGAATTTAGTTGTGTCGATGACTTGTGTGTTTTCTGCATCGCCAAGTGACTTCGTGAAGCCAGCTTTCAAGTTAGCAGTGATCACACCGTTGTTGACAGCGATATCGAATTTATCTGTTACTTCTGCGCCTGTTACAGAGTCATAGGCTTTGATGTCAGCTTTATTAAGATTTAATTTAGCTTCATCATAGTTATCTGAGATACCAACTGTTTGGATGTTGTCCTTGTTAGCTGCATCAAATTTAGTTGTATCCAACCATACTTGGTAAACCAATTTAGAACCACGTTCAACAGTCTTGGTATTCAAGTTTTCTGCTTCGTTGTTGGATGCATCGTCCGCATATGGGTTCGCATTTGTATCTGCGTACTTGTCTGCCAACTCTCTATCATCGTCAACAAGCTTGTCACCAGTGATATCGTATTTCTCTTTAGAAACAACGTATTTCTCTGGTTGGAACTTAGGCTCTTCTGGAGGTGTTACACGGTTGTTAAATTCTTTATCAGCTGCATCTGTTACGTTGGCAACGATTGCCTTAGCTGTACCGTCGTGTGAAACAACCACTTTAACAGTAGCAACCATTGTGTCGTATTTGACAGTTGCATCTGTACCAGGAGTTTCTTCTACTGTGTAGTTGTAAGTCTTACCAAGATCATCACGACCGAATTCAAGAGTCTTGAAGACAATCTTACCAGCAGCGTCATTCTTCACGCGTTCAACTTCAACGCCGTCTTTCTTCAATACGAATTCGAATTCGTTCTTTTGAAGTTCACGACCTTCCAAACGTTTCGTGAAGTTCATTTCCACTGGAACTGGAACACTGTTGACACGTTTTTGTGTTGGTTTTTCAGGTTTTTCAACTGTCTTGCTTACTGGGTTGTAAACGTGAACTGTTTGGTTGGCTGTATTTTCAATATCCGCACCAGCTTTAACAGATTCTTTCACAGTTGCTGGAATATCAAATTTATAGTAACGTCCAAACTCGAACTTAGTGGTGTCGATAACAGGAGCGTTTACTTTATCTTTGATAAATGCTTCCTTAGAAGTTGCAGTGATGGTGCCGTTTTCAACTTTGATGTCGAATTTATTGGTTACTTCTGCACCAGTTACTGAATCGTATGCTTTGATGTCAGCTGCATTAACGTCCAATTTTTCTGCATCGTATGTATCAGATACACCAACGTATTGGATGTTGTTCGCTTCAGTAAATTTCGTAGTATCAAGCCATACTTGGTAAACCAATTTAGAACCACGTTTAACTGTCTTGGTATTCAAGTTTTCTGGTTCGTTGTTAGTTGTCTTATCTACATATGGATCCGCATTTGTTTCAGTGTACTCATTTGTCAACTCATCGTCGTCATCCATCAACTTGTTACCAGTGATGTCATATTTCTCTTTAGAAACGACAAATTTTTCTGGTTGGAATTCTGGAGTTTCTGGAGGAGTAACTTTGTTGTTGAATTCTTTATCAGCAGTACCATCAGTAGCCTTACCGTTGGCATCTTTACCACCAGTTGATGTCACGTTTGTAACAGTTGTCAATGAGTGACCGTTCTTGGCAACTTCAACAGTAACAGTCGCCTTCATTTGGTCGTAAGTCATTCCGAATTCTTTGTTTTCAGGAATCACTTCTTCTACTGTATACGTATGAGTACCAACTTTCGTATTGTCGAATGACAATTCTGAGAAGGTTACGTTACCAGCAGCATCATTTTTCACTGTTTCAACTTCGTGACCAGCAGCATCTTTCAATACGAAGCTGAATTCACCGGCTTTCAATTCACGGCCAGCCAACTTCTTAGTGAAGTCAAATTTCGTTACAACTGGAGAAACCACATAGTTGTTAAACTCAGTGTCTTCAGGCATTGTAACAGTTGCGCTCAAGAGACCTGTAGCTGCATTTTTAGTAACTTTAACTTTCACTTCTGCGTTCATAGTATCGTAATCGATGTTTGTATCGTTACCAGCTTTTTCACGCACAGTGTAAGTGTGTTCACCTACAGCGTTGTATTCAATCGCATCAAATGTAATAGATCCATCAGCTTTGTTTTTCTTAGTTTGGATCACATTGCCATTTTCAAGCAATTCGAATGTAAAGGCATCTGCTTCAAGTGCTTTCCCTTCAAGACGTTTAGTGAACTTGAATTGAGCTTGTGTAGCAGCAGGTGTGAAGGTATTGTTGAACTCTGTATCTGTTGGAAGAGTTGCAACTGCAGTAAGCGCATGACCTGACTTAGTAACAGTAACTGTTACGTTCGCTTTCATTGGGTCATAAGTCATACCTGCTTCAGAACCTTGAACTTCTTCTACAGTGTACTTGTGGTCACCAACTTGAGCATTTGTGAATGTCAATGCGTCAAATTTAACTTTACCGTTGGCATCATTTTGTTTTGTTTGAATGACTTTACCATCTTTGTCTTTCAATACAAAGCTAAATTCACCAGCTTTCAAGTCACGACCTGCAAGAGCTTTGCTGAAGTCGAATTGAGCAGTCACAGGAGCCACAACGTGGTTGTTGAATGTCTTGTCATCCTTACCAGTTGCTTCACCACCTGTTGAAGTCATTTCAGTCTTGGCACTCAAAAGACCTGTTGCAGCATCTTTTGTAACAGTTACTTTCACGCCGATTGTCATTTCATCGTAGTCTACATCGGCATTGTTGCCTTTCACTTCTTTAACAGTGTAGTTGTAGACACCTTCTTTATCAAATGACAATTCGCTAAAGTTAATCTTACCGTTAGCTTTGTTGGTTACAGTTTCATTAACATTGTTATCACCAGTCAAGGTAAAGCTGAAATCACCAGCATTCAAAGTACCGTTTGAAAGTGATTTATCAAAGTCAAGGTTAACTTTCACAGCACCTGGAGTGAAGGTATTGTTGAACTCTGTGTCTGATGGAAGAGTGTTTGTTGCTTTAAGAACGTGACCTTCCTTAGTAACTGTAATCGTTACTTCAGCCTTCATTGTATCGTAAGTCATACCAGCTTCTTTATTTTCTGGAATAACTTCTTCTACAGTGTATTTGTGCGTACCAACTTGAGTATTGTCAAAGGTCAAGTCATCAAAGGCTACAACACCTTCTTTAGTGTTTGTCTTTGTTTGAAGAGTCTTACCAGTTGAATCTTTCAATACAAAGTTGAATTCACCAGCTTTCAACTCACGACCTGCGAGAGCCTTGCTGAAGTCAAATTTAGTTTTAACTGGAGCTACAACGTAGTTGTTGAAGACTTTATCATCAGCGCTTGAAGCAAATCCACCAGTACCACTGTATTTAACTGAAGCTTCTAAATCACCCGCAGCATTTTTCGTAACCTTTACAGTCATGGTTACTTCCATGGCATCGTAGTCGACATCCTTGTCAGAACCTTTTAATTCAGTGATAGTGTAGGTATAAGTACCTTCTTCTTTGAATGATAATTCTGGGAAGGATGCTTTACCATCTTTATTTGTGACTTCTTGTTCATATGAAGGAAGTGATTTATTTTTGCTCACTTCTTTAATCTTGAAGTTAAATTCACCATCAACTAGCACACGACCTTCCAGTTGTTTTTCAACCTCAGGTTTTACCTTGATAGTTTCTGTCTTGTCATAGTAGTAGATTGGTTGACTGTATGGTGTCAAGGAGTTGAGCAAGTCAACGTTGGTACCGATACCTCCTACTCCACGTTCCAATTGTGAATTTGGTGAAAGGTGACCGATATTGTCTCCCAAGAAAGGAACAAAGACTGTCTTATACGGTGTATATCCAGCAGCTTTTTGGAAGTCGAATGGAACTTCTTTACCATTTGGATAGTTCGTTTGTGCTCCTGTTTTTGGATCAGTTACTGTATGAGCAATCGTTGTGAGGGGAGATTTTTTAACAACTAGTTCTTTAGTATTTGCTTCGCCCGGCTTAATTGGTGCTGTTTCTGCTAGCAACATATAGCCGTCTGTACTCAAGGTGCCATCTGAACGTTTGCTTTGTTGTTTTGGATCTAGAAGATAAACACGAACCACTACAGATCCATCTTCACCTACAATTTCTTTGATACGCTTAATTCCTGCACGCTCAGCATCCATGAATTTGGTACCAACGGTGTAAGGACGGCTTACATAACCAGAAGTTGTATCTGGATCAGCTGTTTGATATAGGGTATAAGCTGTTTCTCTAGTAATTTTATCCGTGATTTTTTCAGTCTTTGTAAATTGACGTTCTCCAGAAGCTGTGAAGTTTTGACCTTCCATCGCTTTCAGAGTATATTTGGCTAACTCAGTTTCACTTCCATTTTCTTTATAGTCCTGAGCTGTAACAGACTTACCAGTTGCTTTATAGGTAGGGTTTGCCTTGTCAACAAGTTTATAGTAAGTAGTCTTTTCAACATTGGTAGGAATCTTAAAGTTTGTATCCGTAACTTGACGACCATTGTAGGCAGGTTCAACCACATTGATAATATCGTTTGAGTTACGTGCTGCATAAACAGCATCAAAACGAGCTTGTTCAGCTGGAGTCAGGTTATGACCAGCAGCTACTAAAGCTTGAATCTCTGATCCAACTTCAAATCCCATTTGAATGAATGGTTGGTCTGTCTTACCAGGTCCTTGACCAGCACCTGCTTGGTAATCCACTTGTAATGTCAACTCTTTATTAGATTTCTGACCTGTTGTAGTGAATTTTTGAATACCACTAGTTGCAGTAATTGTGTGTGTTTCAACAATATTACCAGTATTCTTATCAATCAATTCAACTGTGGTATCTGTTGAAGCATCAAAGCTTTTATAGGCACGTGCATAGTAGTTTGTGTTGTAACGCTCATTGTATTTTGTAAGATTCCAGATACCATAAGTATAGACGTCACCTTCTTTAGCTTGGTAACCAGCTGGAATTGTTTGAGAATGTACAGAGGCACCGTTAGGGTCTGTCATTTCAGGGTTAGCTTCAACATTATCAGCTATTTTCGTTGTAACATCAACCGGTGTCACATTGTGGTCTATCAAAGCACGTTTACCGCGACGACGGCTACTTACTGCTAAAGCTCCTGCATTTGTACGTTCGTCATTAGCATTTGCTACAGCCGCAGCAGCATCTGTACTTGCTGCTTTTTCTGCTTGCGCAGTTGTTTCTGTGCCAGTGATTGGAGCTGCTGAACTTACAGTAGCTGAAAAAGTAGTTGTTCCTGCTGGTGTAGTTGCTTCTTCTCTTGCAGCTGGTGCTTCTGAGTTTTCACTTGTTGCAGCACGAGTTGCAGTAGGTTGAGCTGCGGTAGCCGCTGTTGTAGAAGCTGGTTTAGAGCTGGTTTCTGCCTTTTTCGCTGTTGGTAGAGCGATTTCTGGCAATGAACCAACGTTTAGTGGTTTTGAAGCTTCTTCAGTTTTTTTAGTTTCAGCTGGCGCTACCTGTTTTTCTGTAGCAGCTGGTGTTGCAGCTGCCTCAGTTTTTTCAGTCGCTGAAGCTGGTGTTTCTGAAGTTGCAGCAGCAGTTCCAGAAAGGTCAATTTTTGGAATTGATGCCCCTTCCCCGTATGCCTTAGAAGCAGCTGGTGCTTCTGCTTGACTTGACTCAGTTGCAGCAGGTTGTGTTGCTTCTGAAGCTGCTGTTCCCGCAGATTCAGAGGCTGCTTTTGCTTCATCCGCTGACGCAGATTGAGCTCCTGCAGCAAAGAGTGCCGTTCCTAAAAGAACTGAACAAACCCCAACGCTATATTTTCGCAATGAAAAGCGTTGACGCTTATTAAATACATCCTTCATTTATAGGATCTCCTTTTTCATATTTCATGATTCCATGATACAAATAAAATTGTAACATCCTTGACATCTACAGTCAATCTGTTGAAATTAATTTGTAATATTCTTGTTAAAATGTCATATTATACCACATATTTTTTAATATTTTGTGCTAAATTGTCACATTTTTTCCTATCCGGTTCACTTTTTTTACACCAAAAAAGAATACAGGAAAACAAAGATCGTTCTTTCTTCCTATACTCTTCTATATAATTATTTCACTTCTGAGATCAATCCGGTGTCCACATCATACACAGCTCCCGAAATGACCACATCCTCTGGAATCAAAGGAGAAGCCTTTAAAAGCTCCATATCCTCGCGGACACTCTCCTCAATATCTTGAAAAGGAAGGAAATCGCGATCTCCTACATCCACACCCAGTTCTTTCTTGAGATGCTGACGGAAACCTTCGTTTTCAAAGGTCTGTGCGCCACAGTCTGTATGGTGCAAGACCACAATTTCACGGGTTCCCATTTGCTGCTGGGAAATGACCAAGGAGCGAATCATATCATCGGTCACGCGCCCTCCAGCATTCCGCAAAATATGGGCATCTCCAAGAGCCAGACCTAGTGCAGGCGCCACGTGAAGCCGGGAATCCATACAGGTCACAATGGCTACTTGTGTTTTTGGCTTAATCGGAAGACGGAGGTCTCCATGTAGCGCCACATAAGCTTGGTTAGCTGTTAAAAAATTATCAAAATAAGACATGGTCTCTCCTTCATTCCTTTGAAATTCAAATTATCTATTATTTTACCACATCTCACTATTTCTGTCAGAAAGGATCTCCCGTCATCTGTCACATCTGAAAAAAGAGAGTGGGACAGAAATCGGTAATTCGTTAGAATTCGATTTCGTCGTCCCACCTCCGCACAGTTGAGCAGGGCTGTAAAAGCTGATGAAATCAGCGTAGTAGAGCCCACTCAACCACTGCGTCTTGCTCGATAATCCAAAAACAATTGAGAGGCTAGGACTTTTGTCCCAGCCTCTTTTCTTCTATTAAAATACTTTCTTCAAGACTTCAGCTAGTGTACTCACACCGACCACTTGGATACCTGATGGTGTCGTGATCCCCGTCAGAGAATTTTTAGGCACATAAATCTTGGTGAAACCGAGCTTAGCAGCTTCATTGATCCGTTGTTCGATCCGATTGACTCTGCGGACTTCTCCGGTCAAGCCCAACTCTCCAACGAAACACTCTTGCGGGTTGGTTGGCTTGTCCTTGTAGCTGGAAGCAATGGCTACGGCTACGGCTAGGTCGATAGCTGGCTCATCCAACTTGACACCACCTGCAGACTTGAGGTAGGCATCCTGATTTTGAAGGAGCAAACCCGCTCGTTTTTCTAGCACTGCCATGATGAGACTAGCTCGATTAAAATCAAGCCCCGTTGTCGTCCGCTTGGCATTTCCAAACATGGTCGGTGTCACCAAGGCCTGCACTTCAGCAAGAATTGGACGTGTCCCTTCCATGGTCACTACGATGGACGAACCAGTCGCACCGTCTAAACGCTCTTCTAGGAAAACTTGACTCGGATTAAGAACTTCGACCAGCCCACCTGATTGCATCTCGAAGATCCCAATCTCATTGGTGGAGCCAAAGCGGTTCTTGACTGCTCTCAGAATTCGGAAGGTATGGTGGCGTTCGCCCTCAAAGTAGAGGACCGTATCCACCATATGTTCCAGCATCCGAGGACCTGCCAAGGTTCCTTCCTTTGTTACGTGCCCGACGATGAAGATGGCGATGTTATTGGTTTTGGCCAACTGCATGAGCTCTGCCGTCACTTCCCGCACCTGAGAAACCGATCCCTGGACCCCTGAAATCTCAGGAGACATAATGGTCTGGATCGAGTCGATGATAAGAAAGTCAGGTTGGATCCGCTCAACCTCTGCTCGCACGCTCTGCATATTGGTCTCAGCATAGAGATAAAACTCACTGTCGATATCCCCCAAGCGCTCTGCCCGTAACTTGATCTGCTGGGCCGACTCCTCTCCACTGACATAGAGAACCGTTCCCACTTGAGACAGTTGGGTTGATACTTGAAGGAGCAGGGTTGATTTCCCAATCCCTGGATCACCACCGATGAGGACCAGACTTCCTGGTACCACACCCCCACCGAGTACACGGTTGAATTCCTCCATCTCAGTCTTGGTTCGATTGACATTAATAGAAGTTACTTCAGCCAATTTCATAGGCTTGGTTTTCTCACCTGTCAAGGACACACGCGCATTCTTGACCTCTGCAACTTCGACTTCCTCCACAAAAGAAGACCAAGAACCACAGTTAGGACAGCGCCCTAGGTATTTGGGTGAATTGTAGGCACAATTTTGACAAATAAAAGTCGTTTTTTTCTTAGCGATGATAAACCTCTTTCTAAATCTCTATCTCACACTCAATCACTTGGCAAAAATCAATCTTCTCATTTGGCACAAACTGGCGCATGAGCATTCCGTGAGTTACAATGATAATAGTTTTATAATTTTTATATTTTTCCAAAGCTCTTAAAAAACGATGACGCATCTCTAGATTAGTTTCATAGCGATAAGGAGAATCTTCAGATAAACCTCCTTGATGTTTTAGATAATATTCATGAGCTACCAATACACTAGTTAAATCAGAGTTAGTACCATCTAAGTCTGGACGCCACTCATGAAAAAACGGCTCCACAAACAAGTCCAATCCTGTTTCAACTGCTATATAATGTGCTGTTTCTAAAGCCCTCGTCACAGACGATGAAATAATAATCTCTGCCTTTCCAAAACATGCAGTTTTAGCAACTTCTTTTGCCAGACTGCGACCTTTTCCTGTCAATGGTGCTAAATCACGACCAAAACCACTATAGAGTTGCGGATTTTCAATTTTATCAAGCATACTATAATCTGGCTCCCCGTGACGGACAAAGATAATCTTCATATTAAGATCCCCATAAAACTATCCAATCTTGATTCCGCAATCTTGCCACTGCTTCAGTGTTTTAGAGAATTTCTTCTGGTTGGCAACTCCGACAGCAGACAAATCGACAGAAACCTGATAATTCTCCTTGACAGCTGCCAAAACGGAAGCCTTGACACAGCCATTGCCATCCACCCCTATAAACTCTATGCTTTTAGCACCGTTTCCCTCTAAAAAATCTTTTAAATCTGGATTAGTAAAGCAAGAAGCCCGACGCTTCTCAAAAATACGAGAAGATACAACCAGCAAGCCGGTCGTAAATTTCTTCTTTCTATCTTTTCTCTCCCAGAAAAAACGATTGAGAATATAGATAACTCGTTCGCTAGGATAGGTAGCAATTTTGTCATTTACAGCTGCAGTCAGTTCTTCATGATATGCTTTTCCTACAGCAACATAATCTGACTGCATGTCTACAACTAATAAATAGTCTGCCATTTTATTCCTCTATTTCCCTGTCGAACCAAATCCACCAGTACGCACGCCGTCTGCTTCATCTCCATCGGCAATCAAGAATGGTGCAAAGACAGCCTGAACCACACGTTCACCAACTTCAAGAACAACTTCCTGGTCGGTAATATTTTTCATCTGAGCAAAGATATGGCCTTCATTTCCTGGATTGCCATAGTAGTCTCCATCAATGACCCCCACAGAGTTGATCAAGACCAGGCCTTTTTTGCGAGGGTTGGACGAGCGATCGTAAAGATAAAGCACTTCACCCGCTTGCATATAGGCCTTGACCCCAGTTGGCACGAGGACGATTTCCCCTGGAGCAATCACCGTGCGCTCTGCCACCTTTAAGTCGTAACCAGCCGCGTGGGCCGTTTCCCGTTTTGGCAGTAAGTCCTGATTGGTATAGCTTGATACAAGCTCAAATCCGCGAATTTTTGTCATCATAATTCCTCTTTTATCTAAATAGTTTCCATCTCTTCTATTATACCATCACTTTGCCCTAGCGTCTCCCCTATACTACTATTCGTATTTTTTGAGTAAAAACCTCCTTTTTCACCTTCATTATTTGTAAATTATATGATACTTTCATGGTTGTTTTCTAAAAGAAAGTGAAAGTTAATGAAACAGCTTAAAAACACCTAATTTCACCGATTTTAGCTTGAAGCCAATTATTATTTTTGCTATAATTCCCTGTGTAGGGAATAATTTTAAAAGTAAAATATTTTACCCTATAAAATTATTTAATGGAGGTCGTGTCTCAGCACTCAATTCTAATTACCAACAGATAGGATTTGAAAGGTCCATATCGTTAAAAGTAATCAGGTATTGATGATTAGGCACTAATTTTTTTATGAAAAGGGAAGATAAGATGAAGAATAGGAATATCAAAATTTTCTCATTTGTCCTTTGTTTAGTGGCCATGCTTTTCGCTTTAGGTCTGAATCGCACTTCAGCAGAAACTCCTGGAGTGACAGTAAGCGGAAAATGGGTCGATACAATTTCAAACATACAAGTTTCCAATAATGAAGGCGGCAACCTTGATTGGGAATTAGGACAATGGGCAACGTTCCGTATTAATGCAACATATGATTTAGCAGGTAAAAATGTTAAAGCAGGTGACCAAACTACAGTTACCGTACCAGATGCATTAATTATCACATCCGATAGTTTTGAAATTCGCGATATTAACACAAATGAAATTATCGCTCATGCTACTGTTGATGCTGAAAATAAAAAATTAACATTAACGTATACAGACTATGTTGAAAAACATTCCGATACAAATGGATCGTTCTTCTTCTATGCCCGTATCGACTTCAAAAAGCACCCTCAACAAGGAGAAATTCCGGTTGAAGTGACGGTTAACAACAAAACAATTATTGCAGGTAAAGTTACCTTTAAAGGGGTTGGTGATGGTGATCCAAACCTTTTAAAGAAAACAAGTTGGGTTCACAAAGATGACCCTAAGACTATTTCCTATACCATTTCTGTGAACCAACTAAAGCAAAATATTAAAGAGGTTACAGTAGAAGACACATTGCAATTTACCAATGCTTCTTATGTTAAAGATAGTTTTCGTGTGACAAAAGGTGAGATGTCTTATGTCGATGGTGGATGGCAATTTAATAATACTAAGGATGTAACCAATGAACATCCTGTAACTGTTGGTGAAAATGGTCAATCATTTGTTGTGAATCTTGGAGATATTAGTGAGACGGATCAATACCGTATTACGTATGATGTTCATTTAAATTACTCACCAGTCGATGGGGAAATCTTAAATAACCAGGCTACTTTAAAAGGTAAGAACATCGATACTAAAGAAGCAGTAAATAAAGCTGCCGTTCAAATTGCTGGTGGTTCTGGTGTTGGTTATGTCTTTACCATTCATATTCACAAAGTAGATGATGCTAACCAACCACTTGCTGGAGCTAAATTCAAAGTGGTACGTCAGGCCAACAACCAAGTAATCGGGGAATATGTAACAGATGATAAAGGTAACATTACAGTCAATGGTCTTTTAAAAGATAAATACATCTTAACTGAGTTACAAGCACCTGAAGGTTATACCATTACTACTGCTGATACCCCAGTTAATGCTGAAGACTTTAGTGGAACTGATAAATCAGTGACGAAGACAATCGTCAATCCAAAAGCAAAACCTAAAGCAACTCAAGCTACCATCGAATTAGATAAAACTCTTACAGGACGTGATCTAACAGATGGTGAATTTAGCTTTGAATTGTACGAGGGTGCTAACAAGCTTCAAACTGTTACAAACAAAAACGGAAAAGTAACATTTGCACCAAT
>NZ_CALPCT010000025.1:0-25610 GCF_943193075.1 Streptococcus caecimuris
GTAAAAGCTGATGAAATCAGCGTAGTAGAGCCCACTCAACCACTGCGTCTTGCTCGACAATCCAAAGACAATTGAGAGGCTATGACTTTTGTCCCAGCCTACTTCTTCACATACTGTTCAACTGGATAATCTGCTGGATCTAAGCGCAGGTTTCCTCCTACCACGAGTTGGGCTAGATGCCAACCAATGAGGGGACCTGTTGTGAGGCCAGACGAACCAAGTCCACTAGCGACATAGAGGCCTGCTCGATCAGGAACCGCTCCCCAAAATGGTGAAAAATCACTGGTGTAGGCACGAGTTCCCACGCGCTCCCCGATAACCTCGGCTTGAGCTAGTTCTGGATAGTAGGCTAAGGCTTCTATTTCCATCTGATTTAGCAGAGCTTGATCCACCGTCAGGTCAAAGCCCATCTCATTTTCATGGGTGGCTCCCATACTGATCTTACCCTGCTGAAAAGGAATGATATCCAGCTCTCCTTCAGGCATGACCACAGGATAATCAGCAGTATCTATGTCTAACTGATAATCCCTCAACTGTCCTTTTTGCGGACGGACATCAACCTGGTAGCCGAGTGGCTCAAGGATTTTCCCCAACCAGGCACCTGTTGCCAGGATGACTTGGTCATAGCTTTCTTCGGCAATCTGATAACCATCACTTGAGACTGAGAGAGTAACTTCTTCCTTGATTACTCTTGCGCCACTTGCCTGAAGAAGAGTCTCCGTCAGAAGGGCTCCCTCTACATGGGCTCCACCTGATGCATAGAGCAACTTCTCAAAACCTTGCAGACCTGGGAATTGCTGGGCTACTTCTTCCTTGTTTAAAATCGCTAAGTCTCCGATCAAGGGAGATTCTTCCCGACGACTCAGCGCCAACTGATAGAGTTCCTCTAATTTTTCCTCCTTTTTCTTAAGGAGATAAACACCAGTCTGCTGGTAAAAATCTGTTTTGATTCCGTCCTTGGCCAGGTCTTCTACCAATTCTTGGTAAAAATCTGCTCCAAGACGAGCCAGGCGATACCAAGCCTTATTCCGCCGTTTAGAAAACCAGGGACTGATAATGCCCGCTGCCGCCTTGGTCGCTTGGCCAACTCCATGGTCGTAGACGGTCACATCCACCTGTGCTTCTTTGGATAAATAATAGGCTACAGTAGACCCCACGATCCCTGCACCAATAATGGCAACTTTCATCATGACCCCTTAGATATGGTAAAAAGGATTGGTGCTGGCTTGACTGCCAATCACTTCAATCTCCCACGCTTCTTCAGCCTTCCACTGGTTAAGCTTTTCTACTAGTTTCGACACAAAGAGAACCTCAATATGGTGCCCTGGATCCAAGGCCAAGAGCCCATCGCTCAGCATGTCCTGAGCCGTGTGGTAGTAGATATCTCCAGTGATATAGACCTCTGCTCCTTTGGCGAGAGCATCCTTGTAAAAGGACTGGCCACTTCCTCCACAGATAGCGACACGCTCAATGACCCGATCCAAATCCGCCTGATCATAACTGACTATGCGCAAAGCATCTAAGCCAAAGGTTTCTTTAACCTTGCTAGCCAACTGTCCAAAGGTTTGGGAAGCTACCCGACCGATACGACCGATTCCAAGCCCTTCTCCTGTCATACTGAGGGGCTCTGTATCTTCAATGTCCAAGAGCTGGCAGAACCAATCGTTGAGACCATCTGGGACAATGTCAATATTGGTATGGCTGACGTAGACTGCGATATCATGCTTGATCAAGTCGATATAGATCTGATTTTGAGCCCGATCAGCTACCAAATCCTTGATGGGACGGAAAATCGGCGCGTGCTTGACGATGATCAAGTCCACCCCATGGGCGATAGCTTCAGCCACTGTCTGTTCGCGGATATCTAAGGCTACCATGACTTTCTTGATATCTTTTTGTAGCGTACCGACCTGTAGCCCACGGACATCTCCCTCCATGGACAATTCCTGAGGACAGTAGGCTTCATAGCGTTTGATAACTTCACTTGCTAACATGTAGGACCTCCTTGATGTGAGCGATGCGCTCTTCTAACGATGCTCTGGCAGATTGATTCTCAACAGGGACCTGCTCCAAAGCAAAGGCTAATTTCTCCACTTCCTTGGACCACTTTTGGACAAAGGCTGGAGCTTGTTCCTGCATCAAATGGGGACCAAAACGCAGTTCCTTGGCTGTCAACTCTTGAGAACCGTGTTCCACCACAAGGATCTCATAAAACTTCTCATTTTCTTCCAAGATAGCTTCATCAACAATGCGAAAATCATTGTCTACTAACCAAGCCCGCAGTTCATCCTCTCGATTATTGGGCTGCAGGACCAAGCGAGAGACATTGGCTAATTTCTCAAGACCTGCCGCTAGGATATCTGCAATCAAGCGTCCTCCCATGCCAGCAATGGTGATACAGGAAATGCCATCTGTTGGTTCAAAGGCAGCCAAACCATTGGCCAGACGGACTTCAATCTTGTCCTCTAAGCCATTATCCGCAACATTTTGGAGGGCAGACTGATAGGGCCCCTCTACCACTTCACCAGCAATGGCAGCCTCAATCTTACCTTCTTGTAAGAGGGCGATTGGGAGGTAAGCGTGGTCACTCCCCACATCCAACAGACGCGCTCCAGCTGGGACGAAGCTAGACACCAAGTCCAAGCGATTTGATAATTTTGTAAATTCCATGTGCCACTTTCTAAACTTTTATTCCACCCTTTAGTATACCATGTTTGCACCATTAAAAAAAGGCGCAACGGCGCCTTGACAAATTGCTTCTAAATTGTTCTAGCTAGCTATATAAGTCGAGAAATCTCTAATTTTTGGAGTCCTTAATCTAGGAATTGAGTTTTCCGCAGTGAGAAAAGTGCATGTAACTATTTTTGTTTCATGCACTAGGGAGTTTTGAAACCTTAGGTTCAAAACTAAGTCATGGAACTTCTATGAAGTTCGCTGACGTCCGAACTCACCTAAGGAAAATCTCAATACAGTTGAATTTTCTATGCTTAGACTTTAGTTAATTTCCTTATATTCTACTTCCAAGCCACGTTTCACAGCTGGGCGATTGGCAATTTTCTCTGTCCAAGCTTGCAGATGCTTGTATTCCTTCACATCCAAGAAAATCCCTGCTCGGTCCCAGACCTTGTCTTGGGCTAGACGGCCATACCAAGACCAGATAGCGATATCTGCAATGGTGTAGTCATCCCCTGCGATATAAGGTTTAGTGGCAAGCTCTTTGTCCAGTAAGTCCAATTGACGTTTGGCTTCCATAGCAAAGCGGTTGATGGCATACTCGATTTTCTCAGGTGCATAGTGGAAGAAATGACCAAAGCCTCCCCCTAAAAATGGTGCCGCACCCGTCTGCCAGAAGAGCCAGTTGAGCACTTCTGTCCGTTTAGCCAGATCAGTCGGAATTAATTTGCCAAATTTCTCCGCTAGATACAAGAGAATATTCGCTGATTCAAAGACCCGAATAGCTTGATCGCCTGATTGATCCAACATGGCTGGAATTTTCGAGTTTGGATTGATGGCTACAAAGTCACTACCAAACTGATCTCCCTCACCAATCTTGATCCGATAAGCGTCATAGCCTGCATCCACTCCCAGATCTTTGAGTTCTTCAAGCATAATGGTAACCTTGATCCCATTGGGTGTTGGAAGGGTATAGAGTTGGAAAGGTTGATCGCCTTTTGGAAGAGTTTGTTCAAAGCGGGCACCTGCTGTTGGTTGGTTCAAACCACCCCAGGCTCCTCCCATTTGGCTCGGTGCTTTCCATACTTCTGGTAATTGATAGTCTGACATCTTTCTTCTCCTTTATTTCGCTACTCCTAGCATATCAAATCTCGGGCTCCCTTTCAAAGATCTGCTACGCGAAGGCTACTTGACTTTTTTTGTCAAAATGATAGTATAGAAAAAATACAATTTTAAGGAGAAAACCATGTCCACGATCGATTTTCATAGTTTGGCAAAGACAGAACTTCACTGTCACTTAGACGGTTCCTTGTCGCTTCCAATCATTCGCCAGTTGGCAGCTATGGCCAATATTGACCTACCTGCTAGCGATGAGGAGCTCAAGCACCATGTCACTGCGCCTGCCCACTGTGAGAATCTTTTGGACTATTTGGAAGCCTTTGATTACATTCGACCCCTTCTTCAAACCAAGGAAGCCTTGACGCTTGCTGCTTACGATGTTGCCAAGCAAGCTGCTCTGGAAAACGTCCTCTACATCGAGGTTCGTTTTGCCCCAGAATTGTCCATGGACCAAGGCATCACCGTTCCAGAAACCATCGATGCTGTCTGCGATGGTCTACGCCAAGCCAAGGAGGAATTTGGCATTGTTGCAAAAGCCCTGGTCTGTGGCATGCGCCAGTCAGATCAAGAAGTCACCTCTCGCATTCTTGCAGAAGCCAACCAAGTTAGTGATCAAGATTTTGTCGGTTTTGACTTTGCCGGGGATGAGCACAACTACTCTCCAGAAGATATTCGACCTTTAATCGAGCAAGTCAAGAGTTACCATCGGCCTATGACGCTTCATGCAGGTGAGTGTCATTGCCCACACTTTGTTGCCCAATCGATTGCATTTGGCATCAAACGCAATGGCCACGTGACAGCTCTATCTCATGAACCAGCCTTACTCCAATCCTTTATTGAAAATGGGGTCACTGGTGAACTCTGCTTGACCAGCAACCTCCAGACAAAAGCAGCACCGACTATAGAAGATTTCCCTTATCTGAAGATGAAGGCAGCCGGAGCTCGGATCAGTATCAATACCGATAACCGGACTGTATCTGATACCGACCTCACCAAGGAATACGCCCTCTATCATCAGCATTTCCAAACCAAGGAAACTGATTTTTACCAACACAATGTCGATGCCATCCAGGCTTCCTTTGCTAGTGAGGAGGAAAAACAAGAACTCCTTAGCAAACTAGAAAAAGCCTATGCGGACTATCTATAAACGAAAAATGCTAGCAATATATGACTGCTAGCTTTTTGTATGGTTAAAAATTATTTTTTCAATTAAGAACCTATTTGTTTCAGTAAAAATAATGTCTTATTTTTAAAACTATTCAGTATAAACTAAAAACTTTCCGCCGTGAGAAAAGTGCCTGAAACACTATTGTTTCAGGCACTCGGGAGTTTTGAGACCTTAGGCTCAAAACTAAGTCATGGAACTTCTCCGAAGTTCGCTGACGTCCGTACTCACATAAGGAAAGTTTCTAGGAAGACTTTACCTTCAATTTGCAACTAGCACTCAAATAAGTGCTAGTTTTTTTAATCCTTCCACAAATCCATGGCCTTCAAGAAATCGTCTGAAACGGTCACATTGCGTGGGTTGGCTTGCTCGCGTTCTTGTAGTTTCGCCTCTACTTGGGCCAGGCTGTTGATGCCTTCACTGCGCCAGTTGCGTAAAATAGCTTGGATATATTTCCAGTGAGGCTTACCGTTAAAGACGGCTTCTCGTAAGGCTGCCTTGATCACATCTGGATCTGTCTGATCCTCGCGCACAGTCTTGGTCAAGTCTTCAATCTCAAAAGGCGTCAAGAGTCGTCCCAGTTCTTGTTGGAAGGTTTCCACCAAGTCCTTGATGACATTTCCCTTAGCAGGCGCGCTCTGTGTCTTCCCTTGTGTCTGGGCTTCTAAAATCTCATCCAAGCGCTCCAGGGCAATGGTCGCATCAAAGATGGCTTCAATCTCGCCATTGAGCTCAATGGTCCGGTACTGAAGGAGTCCCTTGGTGGTCAAATTGGACATAATCCGATTGACTTCTGTCACCGTTTTTCCTAGATGACTAGCAATCTGATTAGGAGTCAAGGCCTCTTGACCAGTCGTATTTTGAAGGAAGAAAAACTGCCAAACCAAGTAGTCATCTGCTTGGTCAAACAATTCATGATAATGAAAAAGCAAGGCACTTGGAAGAACCAAGTTGCCATACTTAAATGCTTGTGAATATGTCATAATTCCCCTTTATAGGTAACCATAAAATGAAATATCTTTTTCCAATTCTTCCAAGCGGTAAGGTGTTTCTTGATAAACCGCATAGTTGATCCAATTACTAAAGAAAGTCGTCGCAGCTAGATTCCAACGAATGCGAGGCTCTGTATTAGCGTCATCCCCATCAAAATAATTCTTGGGAACGTCCGGATCCAAGCCCGCCTTGACATCTCGGTGGTATTCTTTTGCCAGCGTATCGCGATCATACTCCAGATGGCCAAAGCTATAGACCTCACGCATGTCTGGACTGGCAATGATGGAAAGCCCAACTTCATTTCCTTGCGCGATCACTTGAAGATTGCTCTTTTCAAGGACTTCCTTCAAAGGAATATCTGTATAACGAGAATGAGGGGCAAGGAAGCGATCGTCAAAGCCTCTCATAAGCAGACTATCAGGACGCACCACTGCTTGGTCATAGATACCCGATAGCTTGTCACAGAGTTCTACTTTTTGAATCCCGTAACGGTGGTACAATCCAGCCTGGGCTCCCCAACAAAGGTGTAAGGTAGAAAAAACATGACGCTTAGACCATTCAAAGACCTGGGTTAATTCTTCCCAGTAGTCTACTTCTTCAAAGTCCATCTTTTCGACAGGCGCTCCTGTCACAATCAAGCCGTCATAGTAATTATCCTTGATATCCTCAAAGGTCTTGTAGAAGCTCTCCAAGTGCTCAGTCGCTGTATTCTTAGACTCATGGCTCGCCATATAGAGGAAATCTACATTGATCTGCAAGGGCGTGTTGGCAAGGAGCCGTAAGAGCTGGGTTTCTGTCGCAACCTTGGTCGGCATCAGATTAAGAATGAGAACATTCATCGGCCGAATATCCTGGTGAGTCGCCCGAACATCATCCATGACAAAAATATTTTCTGAACGAAGGATATCGACTGCTGGTAATTTTTTATCTAGAGTAATTGGCATAAAAAGCTCCCATCTTACAAGTTCTTAACTAACATTATATGATAGGAGCTTATAGTTTTCAATTATGGTTTTTCTGTAGCCAGTTATAGTATTAGACTATATTAGTAATGCATCAAGACTTTGTAGTCGTAATCGCCGATTGCTTCGCGACCTTTCAATTCATCCAACTCGATCAAGAAGGCACAACCTGCAACAACTCCACCAAGTTTTTCGATCATTTCGATGGTTGCTTTCACCGTACCACCAGTCGCCAAAAGGTCATCAACGATAAGGACGCGTTGACCTGGTTTGATGGCATCTGCGTGCATGCAGAGGGTATCCACACCGTATTCTTTTTCGTAGTCAGCTGAGATGACTTCACGTGGCAATTTACCAGGTTTACGAACAGGCGCAAAACCAATTCCCAATTCAAAAGCGACCGGACATCCAACGATGAATCCACGCGCTTCAGGGCCGACGATCATATCGATCTTCTTATCCGTCGCGTATTGAACGATTTCACGAATCGCATAACTATAAGCATTGCCATCTGCCATCAAAGGGCTGATATCACGGAAGGTAATTCCTTCTTGTGGATAGTTTTCAATGCTTGCAATGTAATCTTTTAAATTCATGGTTAACTTTCTTTCATAAAAAATTTTTTACATTCCATTATACCATGAATTCCACTAACTTGCATCATTTTTTGCCAAATCATTTTCCCAAGCTCCCGCGTCAAATGCAAAAATCCCACATCCGAAAAAAGATGTGGGATTGAGTTCTAAAAAAACTTACTATTCTTCTATCAATTTGTTGTACTCGATTTTCATATCTCCCAAGTTTTTCAGGGAATAACGGGAGCTTCCATTTTTGAACCAGGTACCAAGGATGTATTGTTCAGCGACTTTCTTACTTTGGTCTCGAAGCCAAGCACGGTCTTTGCCATAGGTGGCAAGTTTCTCAAGGAGTTGCTGGTCTTTGTAGCTTGTCTCATTGATTGTCAGATAGAGGTCACTTTGGTAAAAAATCTTTTTAGAGGCGTTATATTCAAATATCAGATTAACTGAGGTACTTTCATCTAATTTGTATTTGTACAGATAGAACCAATCTGCAGTGCCTCTAAACATAGTAACAGCTAGATGCTCCTTTCCACCAACGATTTTATCAGAATAGGGAAAAGTCTGAAATCCTTCATCTTCCTTCCAAGGAGCTTCACTTCCGATTGTTTGAGTGTAGGACTTGACAATCATATTTCGCATCATCCCACCATTTTCAGAGTAAACAATCTCCTCCATGGGATTCTTGAGACTCAGGTAGATTCCCAACCAATAAAGAGCTAAAAGCAGGAAGGGGCTGAGCCATAGAAAATATTTTAGCTGTCTTTTCATGAGTCCTGACCTGTCAGGTAGTCGTAGATTTCACGAACCGTTCCAAGGGCCATCAACTCCTGCTCTTTCACGGTTTGTTTGAGGTTTTGGTAGATGCTGCTTTCTGCGATTTCGCGTTTTTCTGCTTCTTTATTCACCTTCATGATGCCATTTTCAATGGTCACGAAGCCCAACTCTTGGAAGATCTGGATCATTTTGACCAAGAGGATCTGCTGAATCTTGAGATAGGCCACTAGGTCTTTGAGTTTGTAGCGGACATCAAACTCTGGGTACTGGTAGATGGTTTTATAGAGTTTGGCATACTGGTCCCTGCTACCGTATCCTGTCAGATAGTAGGCTTTGGCGATCTCATTTTTGAAATAAACGGCCTGGAAATCATGCTCTTGGAAGATTTGCCGTAGTTGCTCTAAATCCTCAGGGATATTTCCAACGACAACAGCGTGTGCCTCTGTCAGATCTGGCAGTTCTTGGGTAAAATCAAGAACGGGAACACCTGCAGGGAGACTGGCATTTTTAGAGCGGATATTAAAGAGCTGCACACCATCCACACGCGCATCAACCAGCATGAGCTGCAGGGTTGTTTGGCCATTCCATTGGTTGACCGACAACTGCACAGCTAGCTCTAGGTCTTGCGCTTGCGCAAACTCTGACTCTAAGCTTCCCAAGCCAAAAGCCACCACCTCAAAGGTCGCATCTTCTTGAGAAATTTTGAGTTTTAAGTGGGTATTGCCAGCTCCCATCGAGCGTGCCCCTTCTACCTTGAAATTACGGATCAGAAAGACTGGTTTTTTATTGTCCATGCCAAAAGGACTCAAGCGATCAAAGCTTTTCAAGGTCTCAAGTGTTAGTTCTGTTAGATACAGTTCCTCATCGATGGCTAGAGTGGACTTGCTGCTGAGATCAATCTCTTGTTCTGCAATGTAATCCGTAAGAGCCTGAGACAGGGCAGGGAGTTGGTCCACCTCGAGCGTCATCCCTGCTGCACCGGCATGCCCGCCAAAGGCGACAAAGAGCGACCGGTGGGGATCGAGGGCATCAAAGATATTGACCGACTCAGGACTGCGAGCGCTCCCCTTAGCCCGTCCATCTTCGATACTTAAGACCACGACCGGTTGATGAAACTCTTCTAATAGACGACCAGCGACAATGCCAAGCACTCCCGGATTCCAGCCTTCCTTGGCCAAGACCTGGGCGGACAAGCTCGGGTCGACCATGGTTTTGGCTTCGTCATAGATAGCTTGGACAATCTCTTTTCGTTCTTCATTCTTCTGATGAATCATAAGGGCAATCTCGTGCGCCTCTTCATCGTCAAAACCAGTCAGTAGTTCGATGGCCGGATTGGGATCATCAAGGCGGCCAAGGGCATTGAGACGAGGAGCAATTTGAAAACCAACCGTTTCTTCATTGACATCCTCCGGACGAATCCCTGCGATCTCCAAGAGCTCCTGCAGGCCCATGCGCTGGGTATGTTGGAGTACCCCCAGACCGTATTTGACCAGGATCCGATTCTCATCTGTTAGGCTGACCATGTCAGCAATGGTCCCAATTGCTACCAGGTCTAAGAGATCGACTGGTACTTCCTCAAGGAGGGCACAGGCCAACTTAAAGGCCACACCACATCCTGCTAAATAATGGAAGGGATAATCCGCATCTGGATGCTCCGGATGAATGATCGCATATGCATCCGGTAAAACCTCTGGCATAGAGTGGTGATCCGTCACGATAACATCAACTCCCATCGCTTGGGCCATGGCAATGGCTTGATTGCCCGCGACCCCATTGTCCACCGTGACAATCAGGGAAATGCCTTGCTGCTCGATAAAGTAGTTGTAGACACTCTCATTGGGACCATAGCCGTCTGTGAAGCGGTTGGGTAGGTAGACTTGCACCTCTGCACCCATCTGCTCCAAGGTTTCCTTCATAATGGAGGCCGATGTCATCCCGTCCGCATCATAGTCTCCGTAGATGAGGATCTGCTCATAATCTTCGATGGCCCGTCGGATGCGCCCCACTGCCTTGTCCATATCATGGAGCAAATAAGGGTCATGTAGCTTCTCTAGTTTGGGTTCTAAAAAGTCTTCTAAATCCTCTTTGGTTTGAATGCCACGCTCATACAGCAAGGTTGCTACGGACGCTTCTAGGCCTGCTTTTTTGGCAAGGGCTAAAAAGGCCTCATCTGCACTTGGCGAAGCTAACTGCCAATCGTATTTTGAAGTGATCATCTAGCTTTTGGTCTCCTCTTTTTCTTATCTGAATATTATAACATGAAAGCCAAAAATGGCGGGAAATAAAAGGTCGACTTATACAAAAACCAAAATCAACATTTTTCGTTATTTTTGTTGCATTTAACTTGACTTATCACACTAAAAGAATATAATAAATATGATAATAATCTTTTAAAAATGTAATGGGATGATTATTCTGTTAAGTTTGCACTGCTTATTATCATTTTATATTATGAAGCGTAAATTTCTTCCGTTTTTCTATCGAATCATTGTTTTTAGAAAGTTTGTTTCAGGTCCAACCAATCCTCTAGTATGGACAGACTAAAGATAGGATATTGAGGTATGCCCCCATATTTTCTCAATAGAGGTAAGGTCCTTCTTCTCTAAATACATGTTCAAATAAAGCAACTGATTGTATGGAGCAAAGATCAGGAGTTTTTCAGTTTTAGGAGATATCACTATATAGAAAAACTTTACGAAATTTATGCAAAAGAAAGGAAATGAGGCCAATTGAAATTTCTATATAAAAAGATAGTTGCATTTGTAGCTATCATCGCCGTGGTAGCCTTAGGCTTGTCTGTGATCAAACCTGTTAGCGCGGCTACTGTTTCACCAACCGTCACCAATTTAAAGGCTCAGGCAAGTGGACAAAAAGTTATCTTTTCATTTGACTGGGATTTAACTGGTAAATCAGTTAAAGAAGGTGATACGTTTACCATTGATGCTCCAGAAGGTGTCAATATCACTGAAGTTGCAACTCAATCACTCCAAGCAAATGGAGCTGAAGTCGCAACCATTTCGATGACAAACAAAAAGATTACTTTTACTTTTAAAAAAGCCATCGAATCCATGAACCAAAACGTTAAGGGTGGTTTCTCATACAAAGCAGAATGGGATAACACTCCGGGAAATCCTGGAAATAAAACGGCTACCTCAAAAGTTGGTTCAGAATCAGTCGTCATCACACGTCCTGATGGGCCAGGAGTTTTCGAAGCAATCTTAAATAAATATAATCGTACAGGTGATTATGTTTCTAAACAATTCAAATTAGACGCATCTGAAAACTATGCATGGATGAATGTTGGAGATGACTATTATCTCACTACTTGGTTCATTCGTATCAACGGA
This sequence comes from Streptococcus caecimuris, assembly GCF_943193075.1. NCBI lineage: Bacteria > Bacillati > Bacillota > Bacilli > Lactobacillales > Streptococcaceae > Streptococcus > Streptococcus caecimuris. The sequence continues at coordinate 11,615 of NZ_CALPCT010000025.1, forward strand.
GATGGTAAGAAACAAGCCATCACAAACCCTGTTGTGTCAGATAAAATCCAAGCTCCAGCTGTAGATTACTCAAAAATCACTTTTGCTCCTGCTGCAAACCACGCTGCAAGTGAATTCTTTGTAGGAACTTACTTGAAACCATCCTTCACTTTGAGAAAAGGTGGACAAGTGGTAGCTTCTGGTTGGGACTTCTGGAAACATGTGAAATTCGATGCGGACGGCAATGGATTTACCGTGAATTTATCAGATGTCAGTGATGTCTTTAAAACAGCATCAAGCGATGAATTGATCGTTGAATACCAAACATTAATTCCTAAGACAACCGTTCGCGTTGACAACAATGCTACGTTAACAGCTGATGAAATCAAAACACCATTAAAAGACCCAGCATTCTGGAATAACACAGAATTAAACTTCTGGGTATCCGGTGATAAAACTATAACTGTTCAAAAAGAATGGGTTGGTGATGAAGAAGCTGACCGTAAAGATATCACAGTTCAATTATTAGCTGATGGTAAAAAATTAGACGGTATGACTAAGACCTTGACAAAGGCTTCAGGTTGGACTGCAGAATTTTCTAAATTACCAGGGATTAAAGATGGACAACCGATTGTTTATTCAGTAGAAGAAACGAATACACCTGATGGTTATACTTCAAAAGTTGAACCAATCAATGAGTCGAATGTTATTAAAGTTGTAAACACTTCAAACAAACCAAAAGTAACTGAAACTACTGCAAATCTTGTTGTTAAAAAAGCTTTCGAAGTAGCCGGTGATCAAGAACATAAACAAGTTCCAATCACAGAAGGTCAATTTGAGTTTGTCTTGAAAGATGAAAATAATACGGTAGTTGAAACTGCTAAAAATAAAGCAGATGGCACTGTCAACTTCAAGTCTCTAACCTTCAATAAGGAAGGTAGCTATACATACACTATCACTGAAAACAAGGGTACGGATGCTACTATCAACTATAGTACACAAAGCATCACGGCTACTGTCGATGTGAAAAAAGAAAACGACAAACTCGTCGCTACTGTCACTTACTCAGGTGGAGATGGTGAACAAAAAAATACGATCACCAATACTCAAAACAAACCAAAAGTTTCAAATGCTAAAGTGACCTTAAACCTTAAAAAAGCATTTGAAGGTGGCGAACTTAAGGGTGATGACTTTGAGTTTGTTGCAAAAGATTCAAACGATAAAGTTGTTGGCACAACCAAGAACAAAAAAGATGGTTCAATTACTTTTGATAACATCACTGTAGACCATGCTGGTACATTCAAATATACCATCACTGAAACAAAAGGTAGTGACAAGACCATTACTTACAGTGATAAAACCATCACAGCTACTGTTGTAGTGGTTGAAAAAGACAACGCTTTGGTTGTAGAACAAGTCACTTACTCTGATGGTGAAAATGCCACGGATACGTTCACGAACAAAAAAGAAGCTCCTAAAACAGAAAGTACAAAAGCTAGCCTTCAAGTTAAAAAGTTTCTTAAAGAAGGTGAAACAACCATACCGTTGACTGACGATCAATTTGAATTTGTCTTGAAAGAAGGTGACAATACCCTTGAAACTGCTAAAAACAAAGCAAATGGTACTGTAACCTTTAAAGAACTTACTTATACTGAAGAAGGAACACATACTTATACCATTACCGAAAACCAAGGTACGGATACTTCAATCAACTACAGCAAACAAATGATCACTGCTACCGTTGAAGTGAAGAAAGATAACGACAAACTCGTCGCTACTGTGACTTACTCAGGTGGAGATACTGAAAAAGGTGATGCCTTCACAAATACGAAAACACCTCCAACGCCTGTTCCTCCAACAGTGAAACCAACGACAGCTCAATTCAAGGCTAAAAAAGTACTGGCGATCAATGGTTCGAGCGATCGTACATTGAAAGCAAATGAGTTTACTTTCCTTCTCAAGGATCAAAATGGTACGCTCGTTGATACTAAGACAAATGGTGAAAATGGTGATATTCTCTTCAATCCAGTAAGCTTTAATGAAGCTGGTACTTTCACCTACACAATTGTTGAACAAAAACCAGCTACACCAGAATCAGCGATCACTTATGATGAATCTGTTCATACTGTAACAGTGACTGTCACAAAGGATGCAACTGGACAATTGAATGCGGATGTGCAATACGACGGTAAGAAAGATACTCCTACTTTTACCAACACTTATACACCTCCGACACCTGTTCCTCCAACAGTGAAACCAACGTCAACTCAATTCAAGGCTAAAAAAGTATTGGCGATCAATGGTACGAGCGATCGTACGTTGAAAGCAAATGAGTTTACTTTCCTTCTCAAGGATCAAGCTGGAACGCTCGTTGACACCAAGACAAATGGTGAGAATGGTGATATTCTCTTCAATCCAGTAAGCTTTAATGAAGCTGGTACGTTCACCTACACAATTGTTGAACAAAAACCAGCTACACCAGAATCAGCTATTACCTATGATGAAACGGTTCATACTGTAACAGTAACTGTTACAAAAGACGAAAATGGACAATTGAATGCGGATGTGCAATACGACGGTAAGAAAGATACTCCTACTTTTACCAACACTTATACACCTCCGACACCTGTTCCTCCAACAGTGAAACCAACGTCAACTCAATTCAAGGCTAAAAAAGTATTGGCGATCAATGGTACGAGCGATCGTACGTTGAAAGCAAATGAGTTTACTTTCCTTCTCAAGGATCAAGCTGGAACGCTCGTTGACACCAAGACAAATGGTGAGAATGGTGATATTCTCTTCAATCCAGTAAGCTTTAATGAAGCTGGTACGTTCACCTACACAATTGTTGAACAAAAACCAGCTACACCAGAATCAGCTATTACCTATGATGAAACGGTTCATACTGTAACAGTAACTGTTACAAAAGACGAAAATGGACAATTGAATGCGGATGTGCAATACGACGGTAAAAAGGATACTCCTATTTTTACCAACACGTATACACCTCCAACACCTCCAACTCCAAGTGAAAAACAAATTACCACAAGCAAGATTTTAGAAGGTCGTGACCTTCAAGGTGGTGAATTTAGCTTTAACCTCTTGGACGAAAATGGAACTGTTCTTCAAACAAAACAAAATGCTGCAGATGGTACAGTGACATTTGATGCGATCGCCTACACGGAAGCGATGATTGGTACTCATAAATATACCATTAAAGAAGTCCTACCAGCTGATCAGGCAAATATCCAATATGACGAAGGTCAAGTGGATGTCACAGTGACCGTCACAAAAGATGAAGCATCAAACGCTATCCAAGCAGTTGTTTCATACGGTGCGAAGAAAACCTTTATCAATAAGGTCATCCCACCAACTCCACCAACAGTGAATAATCCTGAATTGAAACTTTACACCCTTAGAGTTCGTAAGGTAGATGAAAAGGGTGATTACCTTGCCGGTGCGGTATTTGGACTCTTTGAAGCGGATGGTGTGACACCTGTTGCAAATCCTTATGGTCAAGGCCAAGCACAAGCGATTTCTGGTCAAGACGGACTTGCAAGCTTCGTTGGATTTGAAGCTAAAGAGTATGTCATCAAAGAGCTCTCAGCTCCAAGTGGTTACCAACTTTCAGATACAACCATCAAGGTCTCTGCAAGCGACTTTGCTTCTGCAACAAACCTTGTCGTTGATAAAGGAAACGTGGTGAATAAACTTCTTCCACCTCCACCATCAACAGATATTCCAAATATACCAACACCAAGTAATAGCAAACCTAAAACTCCATCACCAAATGGAGATAAGCCTAAGCCTAGTGACAAACCTAAATCTAGTGAAACTCCTAAATCTAGTGACAAGCCTAAAGAAGGTAAACGATCTCTTCCTTCAACAGGAACTGCAGATCATTTAGGACTTCTTGTAACTGGTTTGACATTCGTCGCTACAGCTATTGCTTCTATGACACTTAAGAAGAAGGAAGACTTCTAAGCAACATGAAAGATCTAGTCAAACACGACTAGATCTTTTTTTGTATCTGCTTCTCTTATTCTGGTTTGTTTTGATCTTCATAAAAAATAACTTTCCCATCTTTCACTTTGAAGGAGTAACTGATGGAATCAGCATAACTACTTTTGGAATAGTAGAAATCATAGGCACCATCCGGTAGTTTGCTAGCGTCTAATTTTTTGGCTGCTGCTTTTAAGTCTTGTTCCTTAACGGATACACCATCCTCTATATAAATAGTCATACGGATTAACTCTTGATCGATTAAGGTCTGAAAAGGGATTTGATAGTAACCGGCAAAGTCCTTTTTCCCTTCTTTGAGATTTTGACTTGCGATACTATCTAGAATTTGCTCCTTCTCATCACGGTTGGAGTTAGATAAAAAACCAAAGAAACTAATAGGAAGACTTAGAGATTGCTTCTTTAATTGTCCCTCAATTTCCTTCTCCTTCTTTTGGACAGATTGCTGCTTCAAGTACGCTTCCTTATACTCTGGAAGATGGTCACTAGTTGTATCTGTCCAATCATTATGAAACACCGTATCCGTTTCTAATGTCACTGTTTGTCCATCATAGGTTTTCTCAGAGTAGGTATAAGACACATGATAAGTTGGGATTTCCAAAGCAGTCCAATCCAGTTTGTTTATGGTCACATCCCCATGCAAACCAACCTTAGCAAGCTCACTGCTGACAACTTCCTTCGCCTTTTTATAATCACTCGGTTTCATGATCTTACAACTGGAAAGAAACAGGCAACATAGAATAAGTGGAATTCCTGCGAATAGTTTGAAATAGTTGGGCTTCATAGACTAACCTCCTTGCGAAATTTAATCTAATCCATTAATTTTTTATATCGTATGAGAACATTTTTTTAATATCTTCTTTCATCTTTTTATTAGGAATTTTCTCTAAATCCATATATTTGAAGAATTCTTCATCATTTTGAAAGACATGAACCTTCCCATCTTTAGTATACTCAGCTGGTATGGTAAGGTTACCGAAGGACTGGCCAAAATCTCTAGAGACCACGTAGTTCTGTACTTCATATAAGCGTCGCAATAATGAGAACTCTGTAGCATCGTTACTTTGATTTAATTCCTTTTTAAAATATTGGAAAAACTCCTTTTTGTTATTTGCAAGATGTTCTTGCCCATCTTTTGAAAGCTCTGCTGGTATCTTATGATACCGTAAGACATCATCCCATCCACCTGAACGCTGCTCTGGAACTTTATAAAGCAGTTCCAAAAATGAAATATCAAAGTTGAGATCTTCTGGTCCGAGAAAGTATAGGTAGGCATTCTCCCCTTTTGTCGGTTTTTCATCCCATTTTAAAGTAGTTGGACTATTCCCTTTGCTTAAAATCGAATATACTTTCGGATAGAGTGTTTTCAATGGGATGTCCTTAGCCTCATCACTACGATCTGTAAATAACAAACGTGAATGTTGGAGCTGCAATCGTCCTCCTTCAAAATTGTATTCAAATGGATGCGACTCTTTATAACTTTCTAGACTTTCTTTTTGAACTTGTTTATAATCTTTGCCTGATGAGGTTTTCCAAGCGATCTTTCCACTTTTAACATTCATCAAGCCAGTTTGCAAATTATAGTCTGTTTCAACATGGATATCTCCAGGACCTACAATGTATTTGTCTTTCTTATCGACAAGAATATCAATCGGAATGTATGTTTCTCCATCATCTGTATCCAACAACATAGAAGAAACTGTAACAGATAAAGGGATATAATTTTTATTCATGTCTCGTACCAACTTAAAAACATCATATGTCTTCTTCACTAAGCGCTTGTCCTTGGTATCATAGACATCAATGAGCCAGTACTCTCCCTTTTGTGCTTTATTTGTAGTGAGGTAAGGAACTTGATTACCACGAATATAATATTGAAAATAGAGACGTGGGTCAGATTTTAATTTGTAACTTTCTTGTGCAATGTACCGTTCACTATTTCCACCATTTATAAACCATTCTACTTTAACTTTTGAATTATACGAATATGCTTCCAGCGCCTCATCCACTTCCTCTTTATTATCCCATTGAATGGCTACTGCTTTCCCACCTGCAATAAATTGGGAGTCAACTATGTTTGGACGAGGTTTCCAAGTTACAAATTGTGATATATCACGCTTATGAATTTCATATTGGATAAACCATCCACCTGCTAAAGTAACAAGTAATAAAAATATCCAAAACTTAATTGATTTAAAAACCTTCTTCATTCTCTCTTTTCTACTTCCTGTCCGCATTTTTTCCCTTATTTGTTCGTCAGTTTTCTTTAAAAGACTTCCGACTTTTCCAACCACATATGAATAAATTTCTTTAATAATTTATTGACAACTGAAGCTTCTTATAATTTCTTAAACTCACTAGCATTTACAATAAGCTGATTAAAGATTTGGATTTTTCTCTATTTTTGAATGACCCATTTGGCGTCACCATAAACGATCGTAAATGGTCCATCCCCATCTGTTAAATAATTAATCTTATATTTAGCTGACTCACCTGCCTCAAGGACTGTTGGCTGTTTGTAATTTAAAGTGTTGTTCAGCATATAAGCAGATTTGCCATGGCCATCATAGAGATCTACATTTGAATAATTCGGGCTACTTTCAATACGGAGAGGTGTTGTATTCGATAGGGTGAATTCGACGATCAATCGATGTTGTTTTTTCCTTGTATCGATACGGTCTTGATCATCCTGAACATCCAAATTTGGATCGTCTGTTACACTATTCAGTGTAACTTCTAAGCCATTAGCAAATACAACTGGCTCTCCAATTGCATATTTTTTGACCGGATTTTGTGGATTAAAATCTTTTAGCTTTTCACTTCCCTTTCCTTCATCAGTAACATTATCAGTATTGATGGACCAGAAGATACTATCATCATTTCCACCACCAGATTGATTAGCTTTCTGCATTTGTTGAGGAATTTGTAACAATAGTGCCAAATTTTTAGTATCAATTTGGACTTGACCTTGGTTGGTCACCTCCATTTCGATCGTCATTTCCGTACTACCAATCATATCACCTGTTGAAAAACTCGCATTAAAATTTTCCTTAACTAAATGTTGTAAGATGGTAGAAAGCATTATATAAGAAAGATGGTCTCCTCTGTTGTCTTTTTCAGCATAGTTTTCGTGTAGTTCATCTAACCAAGCATACATGGTCTCATTTGGATTCTTGGGATCAACACTCAATCTGTACCCTTTTCCTCTTGGTAATTGCCTTGGGCTATAGGCTGGTGTTTGAATTTTAAGGATTACCTTATTCCCCTTAACTGCATATCCCTTTAATTCGTAACTCTTTTCAGTAGGGAGAGCATTGGTCATTAATTTTAAATACATGGGACCATAGATTTTGAGGGGATATTTTTCTCCTAGGTACTCAAAATAAGTATTTGAATCAAAGGTCCTATTACTTTCTTCTATTTTAGGAACAATATAGTCCTTCCAGATCCGGTTATACATTTCTTCCTGACTCATTACTCCACTAGCCTTGACTACTGTGTCCATTTCATCTTGGTCAATATAAATCGCTTCAACTACTTGCAAAGCCTTTTGGACTTTTCCCTCTTCATCGAGAGGAGTTTCATTCTGTTGCAGACTATATATAGAAATACCATCGCTATCATCTGGCTTCATATATTGTGGAAGTTTTTCAAACGTTATGTATCTGATACTGTTCTTTGCATCCCAATCAAATGTTGCTGCAGGTCCTGTCTTGTCAAAATGAATGTTTTTTCGATCGATTTTCTTCTGTACTTCTTTATTCGAAGAACCTTGTTTTTCTACAGTTCCTTGTTTGCAGGCACTCAAACATACTGGTATAAGTACCGAACATAAGACAAGTCCCCATTTTATTTTCTTCTTCATTCCATCTCCTCCTAATCTCATCCTCATTTTACCATCAATCACCCCTTTTGTCAGTCAAATAGATAAGGCTGGGACAAAAGTCCTAGCCTCTCAATTGTTTTTGGATTGTCGAACAAGGCGCAGTGGTTGAGTGGGCTCTACTACGCTGATTTCATCAGCTTTTACAGCCCTACTCAACTGTGCGGAGGTGGGACGACGAAATCGAATTCTAACGAATTACCGATTTCTGTCCCACTCTCTATTTCATATAAATCATCCCTGTACAGGCTTGCTCTGAAAGTTCGACAAAGCCGAGAGACTGGTAAAAGGCTAGATTTTTCTCGCTACGTTCAGTGGCAAGGAGCCGTTGATAGACAGTAGGGAAGGTCGCTAAAGCCTCTGTTAAGAGTTTCCTTCCGATACCTTGACGCTGGTAATCTGGTCTTACCAAAAGGTCCTGCACAAAAATAACCGAGTGGCCATCACCTACCAAGCGAATGTAGGCGACGAGCTCTTTCTCATCATAGACGGCCAACTGCCAGAGACTGGCTTTGACAGCTTGTTCCAGCATAGATGGGTTGTTGGTATAATTGGTCCAACCCACCGAGCTGTAGAGTTCGAGTAGGTCTGTCATCGCTGGAATTTCTTTTTTATAATCTAACATCTTAACTCCTTTTTAACCGATAGTGCTGGAAGAAGGCGATATCCCGGTAAGGGGACTCTTGGCAAACGGACAGCTCCATCTTGAGCATAGACTCTCGCCAGCCTTCTTGGCCCTTGAAGCGATTGTCCTGCAAGGCATAAAAGACTCGGATCCCTTGGTAATCCTGAACTTCAAGGGCTAAGTCTTCTACTGCTGCACCGAGATCATAGGCCTGGGCCAAACCCATGGAGTGGGTTTCCAGGTCTTGACCTGCTAGGAGATCAAGGGCCTTTTGAGTATCATTTTCAAAGACGACTGTCTGCAGGACGCGGCCAACCTCATTGTGCTTAACGATAGAGAGCAGGCCTCCTGGTTTCAAGAGACGGGTGAATTCCTTGAGAACATCCTTGCGATCCTCCACATACTCCAAGACATTGTGGCAGAGAATGACATCAAAACTGGCATCTTCAAAGCTCTCTATCTGGTCCAGACTTCCGACGAATTGCTGGTAGGGATGGTCCTGGGTCCGCAAGGCTACCATTTCCTCATTAGGCTCCACAGCTAGGACTTGATTTTCTTTCGCTAGGTGATTGGCTACCAGGCCAAAGCCACTGCCGAAATCAAGGACTCGCTTACCTTTGATGTCTTTTAATTGTTCAAAAAGGATATCATAATAGATTTGTCCCCATGGTTGCCGGAGGTTTTCTAAATAAGCTTGAATATTCGCGGCCATCTTGCTCCTCCTATTTGAAATTGAACATCTTGCTGGCTAGCTTGTCCGAGATTCGTGGGAAAAGGGTATAGAGCTTGTGGGTCAGGTTCAAAAGCCAAGGAAGATTGAGCTCACGTTTTGGTTTTCCAAAGTTCTTCACAATCTTCTTGGCTACAAAGTCCGGTTCCAAAATGTAGCGATCCACAGCTTTCACATAGCTTCTGTCTGGGTCTGCCTGGTCAAAGAAAGTAGTCCGGATGGGGCCTGGATTGACCGTCGTCACATGGACACCAAAGGGCATGAGTTCCAAACGCAGGGCATTGGAGAAGCCAATAGCCGCAAACTTGGTCGCCGAATAAAGGCTGGATTTGGCTGTTGCAACGAGACCCGCCATGCTGACGATGTTGACGATGTGCCCCTTGCCTGCTGCCTTCATGTGCGCACCCATCAAGCGTGAAAGCTGCATGAGGGCAAAGGTATTGACTTCAAACATGGCATGAATTTGCTCATTGGTAATCTGGTCAAACTCTTCAAAGATCCCATAGCCTGCGTTGTTGACCAAGATATCGATCTGTCCATAGCGCTGATAGAGATCTTCTACCAAATCTTGGACGGCTGAGGAATCAGTGATATCGATCCCGATGCATTCAGCTTGAGGATGACTGGCATAGAGCTTTTCCAGTTTTTCTTGATTTCTACCTAGGAGAATCAGCCGGTCCTCAGGAAGGAGCTTGACCATTTCTTGGGCCAAACCTCCACTTGCTCCTGTTATGAGAATGGTTCGCATCTTAGATCTCCACTTCTTCCAAATCTTTGACGACATAGACATTTTCAAAAATGCTGGACGCATCCTTGCGCAATTGGCTGATGTCTTTTGATAAGAAGCGAGCACTAATATGGTTCAAAAGAAGGCGCTTGGCTCCAGCTTCACGCGCCACTTCTGCTGCCTGCATATTGGTCGAGTGACCGTGTTTCTTAGCAATCTTCTCATCACCCTTGCCATAGGTGGACTCATGGACCAAGACATCCGCATTGACTCCAAGGCGGACGCTGGCATCAGTCTTTCTGGTATCTCCGAGGATCGTGATAATCTTACCAGGCCGAGGGGCTGAAATATAATCCGCTGCAATGATCTTAGTCCCATCTTCCAGGGTGACATCTTGGCCATTTTTGACCTGACCAAAGAGTGGACCAAAAGGAACCCCTGCCGCCTTGAGCTTGTCTGCGTCCAGCGTCCCTTCGAGGTCTTTTTGCATGATTCGGTAACCCACGCAGAAAATGGTGTGGTCCAAGGCTTCCGCATAAACCGTGAATTTATCGGTTTCTAAAATCTTACCTAGAGAATGTTCATCGAATTCATGAAAATGGATGCGGTAAGGCAGGCGAGAGCCTGATACACGAAGACTAGTCATCACAAAGGATTTGATCCCTACTGGTCCATAGATATCCAGATCCGTCTGCTCTTCATTGGCCTGAAAGGCCCGACTAGAGAGGAAACCTGGCAAACCAAAAATATGGTCTCCGTGTAGGTGAGTGATAAAGATCTTGCTAACCTTTCGCGGACGAATGGTCGTTTCTAAAATTTGATTCTGTGTCGCTTCGCCACAATCAAAGAGCCAGACTTCATTGATCTCGTCCAGCAATTTGAGCGCTAGGCTCGATACATTACGGGCTTTTGAGGGTTGCCCAGCTCCCGTTCCTAAAAATTGAATGTCCATTGTCTACTTTCTATCTATATAAATCATGGCCGTCCGGTTCTCTGAACGGAAAGAAAGGTTGCCTGGGTAGGCTTGCGCTAGCTCAAGGAGCTCCTCTTGGTTATATCCTGACAGTTTCAAGCGTCCATCTTCCAAGGTCATCAAGTCAGTCAGGGCTGAGAGGGCTTCTGTTTTAGTGACCCCTTCTGGTTCAGCCTCTTGCAAGCAGATCTTACCATCTTTTTCAAAGACCAAACAATGTGGAAAGATCTCTGCGACTTCAAATAATATGGCAGGAGTGATATCTTCTGCTGGATGTTCAGCAAAGACACAGGCTAGCTCTTCATTTACGTAAGCCAAGCCATAAGACTTCCCTGATAAGTTGAGGCGGATAAAGGGCTTTCGTTCATCAAAGCTTTGCTGAACTGTGAATAAGTCAAATGCCCGGCTCAGGTCCAAGAAATAATCCATGGCCTCCTTGGGGCTCTTCTTTTGATAGAGCTCAGCAAAATAGGCGTTGATCACACTTGGGGGAGGCGTAATCACACGGAGACGCAATTCCTCAGGGATCGTGCTTAAAAGATTGGTCAGATAGACCCGATCGAGGCTGGTATAGCCTCCATATTTTATTGCTAAATCAACGTAATCCGTCATAAAATTCTTCCAACTTCCACTTATTTTTCTCTGCGATATAGCCTTGAATGACCTCGACGTCTTCTTCAAATTCTCGCTGGTCAATGATCGCTACTGTTTCTAGATCATGAGTCCGATAAGATTTTGAAAAAGGAACGCGAATGGTAAAGGGAACAAAGAGTTCTCTCAACTTTTCTAGAAGCAACGCCTGGAGATCTTCACGGGCTGTCTCAGAGCGCGCTGAAATCAAGCTAAAAGGTGTCTGGGTTGGTGTAAAGTCTGCTACTTTATCTGCTTTGTTGTAAAGAGTCAAGCGAGGAATCTCCAACATATCCAGGTCCTTCATGATCGAAAGCACGGTCTTTTCATGCTCTTCATGATTAGGATCAGACGCATCGATGACATGGACCAGGAAGTCTACATTCTTACTTTCTTCCAAGGTCGACTTAAAGCTTGATACCAACTCTGTTGGTAGATCTTGGATAAAGCCAACCGTATCGGTCAGCGTCACTTGCAGATTGCCTGTTAGATGGATGCTCTTGGTTGTGGCATCCAAGGTCGCAAAGAGTTCATCGGCTTCATACTGGCTCTTACTGGTCAGCTGATTCATAATGGTCGACTTTCCTGCATTGGTATAGCCGATCAAACCAATCTTAAAAACAGGTGATTCCAAGCGTTTTTCACGAAGGGTTTCCCGGTTCTTTTCAACTGCCTTGAGCTGGCGCTCGATATCGGTGATTTGATTGCGAACGCTCCGGCGGTTCAACTCCAACTGACTTTCCCCTGGACCACGAGAACCAATTCCCCCAGCCTGACGGCTGAGCATGATCCCTTGACCGACAAGGCGTGGCAAGAGGTATTTGAGCTGGGCCAAGTGCACCTGCAACTTCCCTTCATGACTCCTAGCCCGCATGGCAAAGATATCTAAAATCAACTGCATCCGGTCAATGACCTTAACCCCAAGGATTTCTTCTAAGTTGACATTTTGACGCGGGGTCAAGCGGTTATTGACCACCACGGTCGTAATCTCATCTGCTTCGACCATTTGAGCGATTTCTTCTAGTTTTCCTGAGCCGACAAAGGTCTTGGTGTCGTACTTCTCTCGCTTTTGTGTATAGGAGCCCCGGACATCTCCACCAGCTGTTTTAGCTAGGTTCGCCAACTCCTCCATAGACATATCAAAATTGTCCATGCCTTGAAGTTCCACACCGACCAAAAGGATGCGTTCTTGTTTTTTTTCTGTTTCAATCATGCTGTAAAAACTCCTTTACATCTGCAAGAACCTGCTCCTTGAAGCGGGGGGCAGAAATGGCGTAAAAGGTTACTTCCATCCGATTTCGAAACCAGGTCAGCTGCCGTTTGGCAAAGCGCCGCGTATTGCGCTTGAGGATCTCACTGGCTTCCGCAAGGCTCTGCTCTCCCTTAAAGTAAGGAAAGAGTTCCTTGTAACCAATCCCTTTAGCTGCCTGAGCCTCCGGATGGTTATCATAGAGCCAACGGGCTTCATCCAGCAAGCCTTCCTCTAGCATGCGATCTACTCGGCGATTGATGCGATCATAGATCAAGTACCGTTCATCATCTAGACAGATGAGATAGGGTTCATAATCGGTCTCTTCGTTTGCGAGGTCCTGCCCAAAATGCGCAATTTCAAGAGCCCGCATGGCCCGACGGCGATTGAGCTGAGGAATCACAAGTCCTTGCTCCGCCACTCTTTGGTACAAGTCTTCATCCGACAGCAAGTCCAATTGGGCGCGATAGGCCAGAATCTCTTCATGAGGAACTTCACCACCTAGATGATAACCTTCGAGCAGACTTTGGATGTAAAGACCCGTCCCACCTGCAATGATAGGAAGCTTGCCTCGAGCTGTGATATCCTCAATCGCAGTCTTAGCTTCTCTTACAAAATCAAAAGCCGAGTAAGACTCGGTCACCTCCCGCACATCGATCAAATGATGAGGAGCTGCAGTTTGCTCTTCTGGTGTCGCCTTGGCTGTTCCAATATCCAGCTTGCGATAGACTTGCTGGCTATCGCCACTGATAATTTCACCATTGAGGGCTTGCGCCAAATCGATCGCAAGAGCTGTCTTTCCAACAGCAGTCGGTCCCACAATCACAATTATCTTGGTTTTCATCGTTTTTCCTTGCAAAATTCACGTTTTTTCGTTACCATATATTATAACATAAATATTTAAAGTTCAGAAAAGGAGAAATTCTCATGGCTAAAGGATTTGGTAAAGGTTTTGTTACTGGTGTTGCTGGTACAGTTGCTGCTGTCGCAGGTGCAGTTTACACATTCAAGAAGAAAGTAATCGAACCAGAAGAACAAAAAGCAGCTTTCATCGAAGAAAACCGCAAAAAAGCAGCACGTCGCCGTGTCTCACACTAATCATTCAAAAGAGAGTGGGACAGAAATCGGTAATTCGTTAGAATTCGATTTCGTCGTCCCACCTCCGCACAGTTGAGTAGGG
>NZ_CALPCT010000026.1:0-23947 GCF_943193075.1 Streptococcus caecimuris
ACTCAACTGTGCGGAGGTGGGACGACGAAATCGAATTCTAACGAATTACCGATTTCTGTCCCACTCTCTATTTTTTTAATCTTGTGGCTCCTTGGGCAGTTCCATACGGAAGCGCAAGCCCATAGCCGTTTTATCAAATTGGTAGGCCAGCTCTTCATGGTCTAGCAAGTGTTGGACCACAAAGAGCCCCAAGCCGCCTTCCTTCTTCTGACGGCTAGCGGTCATTGGCATTTCAGCGGTCTCTACCATTTCCTGGCTGGTATTTTCAATCGCCAAGTGCGTCCCTTCCTCTTCGAGACGGAGCTGGATCTCTCCACCGGCATCCGAATGTTTGACGGCATTACTGATAACATTTGAGAGAACCAATTTTAGAATCGCTGGGTCCATATAGACGGCTTTGTCAGGGATCTGATTGTCAATTGTGAGCGCGCGAGATTGAGCCAAGACCTTGTACTGGTCGAGGATCTCCTCTAAGGCCTTATCCAGCTGGATCCACTCCTTGTCTCCTGCCAATTCTTGGACAGAGGACAGGGACAGGATTTCTAGGACGATCTGGTTCATCTCATCGACGATATCGAGGGAGACCGCCAGATAGCGGTCCCGATCCTTGTAGCGGCCAATCTTATCCCGCATATTTTCTAGGATAATCTTCAAGCTGGCCAGAGGCGTCTTGAGCTCATGCGAAGCCCCACGTAGGAATTCCACCTTCATCTGCTCCAACTTCAGATTTTCTTGTTTCTGCTGCTCTAGATTGTCGATCACTTCTAGGAGATGGTGATAGAGGTCGTTGATCTGTTGCTTGAGAACGCCGATCTCATCCTGCGAATGAATGGGGAGACTAGCTGTACGATCCAAGCGCTTCATCCGCTTGGTCATCTGCTTGATCTCCAGGATCGGAGCAGAAATCAGGCGGGCATAGAGATAGGAGGCAAGCAGTGACAGAACAAAGGAAGCCAGAAGACTATAGGGAAGAAAGCCCAAACTGATGTCCCGCGCTTCCTTTTGGGAATCGACAGTTGCTAAGAATTGCAAGGTCAAATCCTTTCCCTCTTTTGTCTGGATTTTTCGCTCTTCAATGACCAGGGAATTGTTCTGGCTGTCAGGGTTCACGAGCAAGTCATCCTTGACCTCTAGGGCATTTTGTTTTTCCTTGTCCTTGATCGAGACCTTGATATCATTGGTCTTGGAATATAGGTCGATGACCGACTCAATGGTTCCTTCTTCCTGACCTTGGAAACTCTTGGCTAGAGCCTGTGATTTCTTCAAAATCGTCTGGCGCTGAGACTCGATATAGGTCGACGGGAAAATAAAGTAAACCGAAGCGTGTAAGAGGATGACTAAGCTACTGAAAAGGGCAAAGGTGATCAGAAAGATCTTTGCAAAGATACTCCGTTTGGTCATGGTCTCTCCAATTTATAGCCGACATTGCGTACCGTTACGATACAGTCCAGCTCTAGTTTTTTTCGTAGTTCCTTGATATAGACATCGATCACCCGGTCAAAAGGAATCTCCTCCGTCTCCTTCCAGACGGCATCGAGGATCTGAGAGCGGGTCCGGGCCTTGCCCTCATGCTGGAGCAAGTATTCCAAAATTTCCAACTCCTTGGCATTCATGGAGATAGCTTGACCAGCTAGGCTGGCTGTGTAGCTCTCAAAATCCACCCGTGCCTCTCCATAGGTGAAGACCCGGGAAGGCTGGAGCTTTTTAAAAATAGCTTCGATACGGACCTTCAAGAGAGACAAGGAGAAGGGTTTTTCCAGGTAGCCATCCGCCAACTCTCCAAAAGCCGTCAACTTATAGTCCTCGTCATGGAAGGCCGTCAGCATGAGGACAGGGACTGAGCTGGTCTTCCGGATGGTCTTAAGCACTTCCAAGCCATTGAGGATAGGAAGCTGGATATCCAACAAGACCAGATCCGGCGCCTCTCTGTGAAAGAGTTCCAAGGCCTCCTGCCCATCACCTGCTT
Source organism: Streptococcus caecimuris (assembly GCF_943193075.1). NCBI lineage: Bacteria > Bacillati > Bacillota > Bacilli > Lactobacillales > Streptococcaceae > Streptococcus > Streptococcus caecimuris. Next base: position 1,967 of record NZ_CALPCT010000026.1, read on the forward strand.
CAAAGACCTCATAGCCACATTCCATGAGATAGTCGCTCATCCCTTCGCGAATCAGGACTTCATCTTCTACGATTAGTATCTTCATACACTTTCCTTTTATCTAAGAAACTTCTTCTACCTCCTATTATACCCTATTTCTATTTTAGGAAACAATTTCTTATTCGACATCCACCAAGAGATCTTTTGGTTTCTTATGCAAGAGCCATTGAGAAGAAAGGATAGATACCAGAATCAAGAGAAGCCCACCGACCAAGACAATCACCAGCAATTGGCTCGGTTGGATATCCATATGGATATCAGTCAGGGTCTTACTGAAGCTTTCTGCCTCAGCTCCTCCACCAAGGTTGGCTGCAGAGGATTCTTGAGCCATTTGTTTGGCAATGCCACTGGTTACGTTCTTAAGCACCGTATCTCCGACTCCTTTGGCAAGAAGTCCTGCAACTCCATAGGAGAGGAGGAAGGCTGGGATGGAAATCATGACTAATTCTGCCACGAATTGTCCCGCAATCTGCACCTTAGAAAGTCCTAAAGCCAGTAAGATTCCCACTTCTCTGCGACGGGCATTGAGCCACAAGACGAGGAGAAGGGTGAGAAGCAAGCTAGCAAAGATGAGGCTACCGATAAACAAGTAGTCCGCCACTTGGAACATGCTGCTGATGGATTTTTGTAAGGCTGGGTAGTTGGAAGAGCTCTTAACCAAGTCAAAGTAATTCCATGGGATATCTAAAGCTTTGATTTTTTCGATCAATTGATCCAGGTCCTGATCCCCTTTGGCAAAGAAGGTAGCGTCCTCATAGGTAGCTGTTTGGACGGTATTGCCGTAGAGCTTGGCAGCTGTATCCAGGTCAGAAATGAGGGTATCTTCATACAATTCTTGGGCGTAAGTTAGAGGAGCTTGGTTCTTCCCTGAGAACAGACCCTTAATGGTCACTTCGACAGTTTCATTGGCCCCTTTTTCATTGTCAGCATCGTAGAGATTGGACTTGAGACGCACCTTATCGCCCACCTTGAGCCCATTCTTTTTCGCCAAATCTTCGTGCATGAGGATTTGGTTTTTATCCTTATCCGTCAGATGCTCCCCTTGGACCAGTTTGTAGGCTCCAGAGACAAACTTATCTTCTTTTGAAGAGTCGTTGACCCCTGTCACCATCAAGGTATTCTTGAAGTGCTTGGCCCGCTCTGGAGATTGATTTTGCAGAGTTTCTTCGGTCTCAATGATCTCGTGGTCTAGGATATCCGCGATGGCATTGATCCGCTTGATAGAGGAGGTGATCCCCTCTACCTGGCTGATTTTTTCGATATCTTCTCCTCTGAGATTCCCAGCTCCCCGTGGGGTTCCTGGATTGGTCCTGCGGTTGATCTGCATGGAGAAGCTATTGGTGATGGATCCCAGGCTTTCCGATGAAGCTTTTTGGGTCGCTCCCTTCATGGAGAGTCCGATCAAGCTCAAGGTCCCCATGAGGAGAATGATGGCAAAGAGCAAGAGAGACTTGGGCCATTTACGTGTGATATAAGCAAAAGCATTTCGCAACATAGCATTCCCTCCTTACTTGCTCTTCTCAACGAGGCTACGGCGACTCAATTCCAAGACCACATCGGAGGCCTCTGCCACTTCCTTACTGTGGGTGACGACGATGACACATTTTTGGCGTTCCTTAGCCAGTTTCTTTAAAATAGCAATGATGTCACCTGCTGTCTGTTCGTCAAGGTTTCCTGTCGGCTCATCTGCCAAGATAACAGGTGCTTCTGAAACGAGCGCACGCGCAATGGCCACCCGCTGTTGCTGCCCTCCAGATAATTGCAGGACATTGCGTTTGATTTGCGTTTCGTCCAATCCCAATTCCAAGAGAATGTCTTTCCCAGCCTGTTTGTTAACCAGACGGACATTTTCAAGTGGCGTCAAATAATCAATCAAATTGTAATTCTGAAAGACCAGGGAGACATGGTGCTTGCGGTGGTAGCTAGCCCCTTTGGTCTGGATGTCCTCCCCATCAAAGAGAACCTGCCCCTTCTTGGGATTGTCCAGACCAGCCAAGAGGGAGAGGAGGGTCGATTTCCCTGCTCCAGACTGACCGATAATGCTGTAAAATGTCCCATTTGCGAACTGATAGTTCACGTCTGAGAAGATCTCTTCTTGGTAGCTTTGGTAACTATAGGATACATGTTTGAGTTCTAACATAGGTGTCATTTCTCCTTAACTCATTTTTGTTAATATTTCTTTTGGGGTCTTGCGCCAGATCATGCTGGTCGTTACACCGAGCGACAGAAGGATCAAGCACAAGAGGCTAGCATAGGCGATTCCTAAGGAAAGGCCTTGAGGGACTTGGTTGAGCAAGTCTAGGGTCTGCTGTTGACCCGTCTGTCCGACAAACTGCTCTAAGAAACGATGGCTGACCATCCGCCCGATGAGAAAGGCTGGGATCACTGCTAATAAGGATACCAGCACCACTTCCAAGAGGAACTGTCTAAAGATCCGGCCCTTGCTCTTCCCAATGGATAAGAGCACCCCGATTTCGTGGATCCGCTCCCGTGTCCAGAGACTGAGTAAGAGCGATAGGGCACCGGCTCCCGTCACCAGGAGGACGATCATCATGATCCGTACCAGGCCTTCTAGAGTCTGAGAGGATTCCTTCATCTGGTCAAAGGCCTTGCGATCTTCGACCACGCGTAGAGACTGCCAATCCAGATCCAAGCTTTTGACTTGCTTCAAGAGGGCATCGATTTTCTCAGGATCTTTGACGCCAAAGGTGACCTGGGTCACTTCTTGCTGACTGAGACCAAGGAGCTTGGTCGCATCCTCATAAGGGAGGTAGACTTGATTCTCACTCAGATCAGAGGTCATTCCTGTGAATTTTTCCTGTTTCTTACCCGAAAAGATGCCAACGATTTTAAAGGTTTGCTCTTTGGCGGGAGTCTCCCCCATCTGAAAGCTGGATAAGGTCAAGGAATCTCCGACCTTTAGCTTGTTCTTCTTAGCCAACTCTTCGTGGATCAAGATCTGGCCGCGAGCCTTGTCGGATAAGTGCTTGCCTTGCACCAGTTGGAAACTGCTACTCCGGAAATCCAGGTGCTGGTCTGTCTTCTGGGTGAAAACAGCGCCTAGCGCTTGCTTGGCTTCCTGCCCCAAATCGTCTCGCTCCACCGACTGCTGTCCCGTCACCGCTTCTTTACCAAGAATGCGAACGGGACTTTCATATTGAGGAACCATGGCTCCCACCCCAGCTAGTCGTTGCACCTTTTCAGCCTCCTTCAGCGCAAAGGGAGTATTCCCCTGCTTACTGGTCAGGGCAAAACTGGTCCCAGCCGACTGTTTGATATGTTCCTCCAGCCTTCCTCCTACTTGCATCAGTGAAAAACAGAAATACAAGCAAGAGAGGATCAAGAGGAGAATCAGAAAGAGGACCAGATTCCTCGTTCTTTTTCGAGAAATATAGGCGATTGCCTGTTGTAAGAGCATGAACTCACCCTCCATTTCAAGGTCCACGATAATACAATGTGGACGCTTTCATCATTTGTTATAGTTATTATAGAAAAGAAATGTGAAATGTTTATGAAATAGAAAAAGTTTCCTAAAAATCTAGGAAACTTTATTCGATTTAAATAATATTAGGAAAATATGCGTCCCACCTGCTTGACCTTATTTTTCAAAGATTTCTCCTTCTTGGATCCTTGAAAAGATCTGATCGGTCAGTCGGACATTCAAGAAGCTCCAAAGAGCGAAACCACCAAAGGTAAAGAGATAAATAGCTGTCAGTAACCGTTCAGGACTACTGAGACTGATATAAACCACTGCCAGATTGAAGAAGACAAGAAAGATGGTTTGAATTGGATTTAAGAGAGCAATGAGGAAACTATTTAGACAGACCTTTCTTGTAGGATCTTCAAAGAGGCCGATATAAGGGAAGATCAAGGTCATCCCTCCACATAGAAGGACGATAAAGGGAAGCAAGATCCAAATCCCATACTCACTTAAAAAGGCCGTATTTGAAAAAAGGCAGTAATCCAGATAAAGAAGGGCTGATAGTCCTAGGCAGGTCAGCCAAATCACCGTCGCTTGCTTGAAATTGGCGCGAAAGAGACGGAAAAAATGAAAGACGAGATCCGTATCTTCCCCTTTCAACAAGCGGTGCCACATGGTTGCTAAAGCCGTAAGCGATGCACCGATCGTGAGAATCGGAAGGCAGCAAACGATAAACAAGGTGTTCAAGATAATGATGTCTGTCAACCGGGTCAAGGTCTTGACCAAGCGTCCATCCAATGAAAATAATTTTTGCATCTTCTTCTCCTTGTTCTTCATCTCAATTTCTGCTAGTTCCTCTAAGGAAGCACTCAGGGGCTCTACGCCCCTGAGTTACTTACTTGAATCCATTTAGATCCCTGTTACTTCACTTCTTTTTGGTAACGATCATAGGCATCCTGTTGAATCTTCATAAAGTCATCAATACCCATCTTCTTCAAGGTTGCTTTGTAATCATCCCATTCTTTTTCAATGCCACCTTCTACTACCCATTTAGAAGCTTGTTGGGTAACATAAGAGTTGATATCGACATAAATAGAGGACAATTTGTTCAATTCTTCTTGAGAGTAGATGACATTTGGATATGCTGGCAAAGCGTATTGTTTCAATTCTTTGTCCATCTTCAATTTGAGGCCATCACCCTGTGTTTGGTCGATGTCGACATGACTATTGATATCATCAGACACATATTTTGGTCCAAAGTCACGAAGGGAATTGATCCAAGCCCATTCATCGGCAGATTTACCATCTTTTGGAGCCAAGACCTTGTACTTGTCGCCATCTTTTTCAGTCGCAATGCCAAAGGAACCATAGAAGTTTTGGATGCTGGCATCATCCGTGTAGAATTTATCCAACCATTTGAGCAATTTTGCAGGGTCCTTGCACTTATTCGTGATCAAGATTTCATTGCGTCCATAGTTCAAATGATCTGGGTCAGAAATGACATATTGTTTGCCATCTGGGCCTTTCAATGCTGGAAGAGGAGCATATTCGCTGGCATGTTGGCCGAAGGTTGCATCTGCTGTCCAACCACTTGACACACCGACACGCGCCACACCCTTGTCCATCCGTTTGGCAACAGACATAGAGGTATCTTCTGTAAAGAGTTCAGGGTCGATCAAGCCTTTCTTGTAGGCTTCATGCATAGCCGCTATCCCTTGTTTATAACTTTCTTCCGTCCGGAGGTAAACCGGCTTGCCATCTTTGACGGACATTTCATAGGTATTATCTCCACCCAGACGGTTGTTGAATGGCAAGATATAAGAGAAGGTCGGATCAAAGTTACCAGAGCCAAATGGAATTTCATCATTGACATCCCCATTGCCATTAGCATCCTTGTCCTTAAAGGCTTGTAAAACAGTCACCAATTCGTCATAGGTTTCCGGCATCTTCAAGCCAAGGTTGTCTAACCATTTCTTATTAATAAAGAGCTGGTTGCCGACGATTGGCCGCATTGGCAATTTCTTAGGCAGGCTGTAAATATGACCATCAGGGTTGGTCACCATAGCTTTTAATTTTGGTTCTTTTTCAAAGGCCTTGTTCAAGTTTGGCATATTATCCTTGATCAAGTCTTCCAATGGAATGAACATATTTTGGTTCTGAGCGATTTCAGAATCCGTGAAGGCATTGGATCCCAAGAAAGCGTCTGGTAAATCTCCACTGGCAACAAGTACAGATTTCTTATCAGACCAGTCTGCCGCCACCATGGTATCCCATTTGATCTTGATACCTGATTCCTTGGCTGAATCATCTAGAAAACCTTTGTGATAGTCTTCCCCCCAATCCGACCAACGAACGGTCGTGATCTTGAAGGTATTTCCATCATTCTTGTCATTGCTTGATTTATTTGTGGAAGCTCCACAAGCCGTCAAGCCAGCTAAAGCAGCTGCTCCAAGGAGCAGATAGGCAAATTTCCTGTTTTTCATGATCTTCTCCTATTCTTTCAAGGCCCCTATCATGACACCTTGATTAAAGTATTTTTGGACGAATGGATACAGCATCATAATCGGTGCTGTTGAGATAACGATGGCTGCATATTTCATCATATCAGCCTTAATACGGAGGTCAGAAGCTACCTCCCCTGTTGCTTGCGATTGCAACATTTGATTACTAATTAAGAGACGGCGCAGGATCAGTTGTAGGGGCTGGAGATTTTCATTGGTCAAATAAATCAGGGCATTGAACCAAGAATTCCAGATTCCTACTGCTGTCCAAAGTCCAATAACGGCAATAATAGCCTTGGACAAGGGGAGCACGATCTTTCTGAAGTAATGAATGGTTCCGCAACCATCGATCTGGGCAGCTTCCCACATCCCTTCTGGAATACTATTGTTAAAGAAAGTTCGAGCTACAACGATATTGTAAGGAGATACTGCAAACGGTACGACCATTACCCAGAAGGTGTCGACCAAGCCCAATTGTTTCACTGTCAAATAAATGGGAATCAAGCCCCCAGAGACGAACATAGGAACGATAAAGAAGACACTGACCCATTTCTTAGCAAAGAGGTCCTTTCGCGACAAGGCGTAACCGGCCGGGATATTAATGACCAGGGCAACGATGGTCCCTACAACTGTGTAGAGTATGGTATTGAGATAGCTCTTTAGAAACAAAGGCTGCTCAATCAAGCGTTGATAGCCGTCTAGTCGCCATTCCCTCGGGATAAACCAAACCTTACCAGTTGCCACATCAGACGGATTACTGAAGGAGGCAATAATGACAAACCACAAAGGGTAGACAATCAAGAGAATCAAGCAAATCGCTAGACCATAGATAAAAACATCAAAGAGGATTTCTGACTTGGTCTTTCTAGCATGTTGAAACAATTTCACAATTTCTCCTCCTTTCTAGAACAATCCTGTCTTGGTATAGCGTTTCGCAAACCAGTTGACCGACAGTAAGATGATCAAGTTGACCAAGGTATTAAAGAGACCGATCGCTGTCGAGTAACTATATTGAAAATTAATCATCCCCACTTTGTAGACATAGGTCGAAATGATTTCACTTCCTGCTAGATTGAGTGGATTTTGCAAGAGCAAGACCTTTTCAAAACCAACACTGAGTAGGCTTCCTGCTCTGAGAATCAGGAGAATCATCGCCGTTGGCAACAGTAAGGGTAAGTCAATATGACGAATTTTTTGCAATCGACTCGCCCCGTCCATGGTCGCAGCTTCATAAAAGGTTGGATCAATGGCTGATAAAGCGGCTAGATAGATGATACTATCCCAACCGATATGTTGCCAGACATCGCTCCAGACATAGACACCCGCAAAGCTACCTGGTTTAGATAAGAGGGCAGGCATCTTTAAGCCGACCAATTTGAGGACATTGGCTAACAGTCCACTACTTGGAGAGAGAAAGAGAATAATCATCCCACACATGACCATGGTCGAGATAAAATGAGGCAAATAAGTCGTTACTTGAAAGATTTTTTTGAACTTGCCCACACGAATCTGGTTGCAAATGATGGCTAGAACAATCGGCAAGGGAAAACCAACCAGAATACTGTAAATAGAAATTTTCAAGGTATTCTTCATGGTTGTTGCAAATTGGAAGGATGAGAAGAACTGGTTAAAATACTTGAGACCAGCCCAAGGACTTCCAAATATCCCAGTAGCGGGAGAGTAATCTTTAAAAGCGATGACTAGACCCGCCATAGGGATATAAGCAAATAAAATCAATAAAATAATCGATGGTAGGAGCAGCACATATAAAGGAATATTTTTCTTAAATTTGCTCTGCTTCGCATTTACTTCGCTTTTCATAAGGCCCTCCTTTTCTTTCTCCTCTATTTTATAGGAATCCTTTCCATCTTTATAGAACTTTTTCGTGCATCTTCATTCACTTTTCCGTTTTCTCCACACAAAAACATGCACTTTCCCGATTTTTTTTACTTTAATATCGGTTTTGTTCATGAATCCGTTTTCAAATAGTGCTATAATATATGTGAGGTGCTCATTATGAAAGCTATTCACAGAAGTACACGAGATCACTCGATTCAATTTTTTTCGCGCCTACTCTTTCTCCTCTTAGTCGTCAATACCTTGATCAACCTTTTGATAGGTGGGATTAGCCGAAATTTTATTAAACACCAAAACATGCTCCATTTAGAGGACTCGATTCATATCTATGCGGATTCCTTAAATACAGAGCTTCACTCCGTTGAGCGTTTTATGTACAGTACCATTAGCCACAATGACTATTTGACAGAGCTCAATACCCCGCTTGATTTCACGGATTTTCATGAAAATCTAAAAAAATTGCGGATTGATTTCACTGAGTTTCAGTACCAGATGGATAGCCCCATTACCTTTTTCATAGAAACAAGAGATACCCCTCATTTTTTCAATGCCTCCAGTCTTCAACTGCCCTACCTGGACTATGTGCAATTGAAAGATCATCTTAAAACTTATGACAAAGAAACAGACAAGACCAGTCAAAAATGGCAACGAATCAGCCTGAACCAGCATGATTATCTCTTAAAATCCCTCCATTACAAAGGCAAGGCTATCTATGCCATCATTTCTACCCAGGATATTTTAAAACCCTTGCAAAAGCTCAATATCGGGAAAAAAGGGCGCTTATCCATCGATCGCCCCAACCAGATCCATGCTACAGATTCCGTCATTCAAGCCGGTAGCAATCAAACCCACCTGCCTTTTGATCTTTATGTGACGGTCGATTACGGGGACGTTTTCCGTACAAATATCGTACTGGAAACCCTTCTCTCCTTGGTCCCTTTGATCATCGCCGTTCTCTCTACCATTCTGATCCTTTATATTCGTCAACGGATGATCCAACCGATGAAACGACTCACCCAGCGTCTTTCTCAGCTAGATGCTGCTTCTACCAAGCTAGATGTGATCGAAGACCAAGGGATTTTAGAGATCGATCAGGCCAATCACAAGATCAATCAGGTCCTGATCCATATGAAAGACCTCCAAATTCGAGCCTACCACGCGAAACTCAACCTCAAAAAAGTCGAACTCAATTACCTCAAAAATCAAGTCCGACCCCATTTTTACCTCAACATGCTTTCCATGATTCACAGCATGCTCCAGACCAAGGACTATAAGGAAATCGAGGAATTGACCAAGGTGACTTCCAACTACTTGCGCCACCTCTTTCAAGCCAATCAAGATTTTAATCGCTTAGCAGATGAAATCCAACATATCCGAAATTACCTAGAAATCCAGAAAATCCGCTATGGGGACAGCATCCACTTTGACCTGGACTGGGATCCTGGTCTGAAAGATGCGGCTATTCCCCCTCTGCTTTTACAAACCTTTGTGGAAAATGCCATCAAACACGGCTTTTCTTTCCAAGATTCCTTCCACATTCAGCTTTCCATTCATGAAGAAGCAAACCAACATCTTGCCATTTCTCTTCAGGATAATGGTCCTGGTTTTAGCTCCGCTATCTTACAAGATCTAGCAGAGAAAAAATCCTTAGTTACTGAAGATGGCCACCACATTGGTTTGACCAATGCACGGGAGCGACTAGATCTCCTCTATCCAGATCACTACACGCTTCAATTTTCAAATGGATCCCAAGGAGGGGCCCGCATCCAACTGAGCCTTCCTTATGAACCCTACAAAGGAGACACACATGAATATCCTACTCGTTGACGATGATCGTTTTATCATTAAAGCCCTACAGGAAACCATCCATTGGGAAGCCTTGGGCATTGAGCAGGTATATACTGCCTCCAGTCTGAGCCAAGCCCAAGCCATCATTCAAAGTCACCCGATTGCCCTCATGATCAGTGATATCGAGATGCCACAAGGCAGTGGGTTAGATCTCCTAGCCTGGGTCCGGTCAGAAAAATATGACATTCAAACGATCTTCCTCACCAATTATGCTGATTTCAATTATGCCCAAAAAGCCATTGAACTCCAAAGTTTTGAATACTACCTCAAGCCGATTGACCCAGATCGCTTAGAATTTATCATTCAAAAAGCCCTCAATAAGATCAAGCGCCACAAGAGTGCGGCCCAATTAGCACAACAAGGACAAAAAGAAGCTGAATTTTGGCATGACTACTTGCGAAAACCACGTCCATCTCAAGCAGAACAGCTCCTTCAAGAAGTGACAAAACGGGGTTATAGCCCCAAACCACATGAAGACTACCTCTTAGTCCTCATCACTCTCCACTTAGTTGAAGAAGACTTTCACCCCAGCGTCCCTTCTTGGCGCTTGCAGCTCCGCCATTGTATCAAGGATCTCTCCCTGGATTTCCCTGTCCACTACTGCGCCCTCAGTAAAATCGAAAGCCAGACTGATCGCTACCTCTGCCTCTTCAAAAAGAATCAGACTACAGAGTGTGCAGACTTCCTAAAAGCTATCCAGCAGAAGATCCAGCAAGACTTAGACCGATCCTCTATCCTTCTCTATTCAGATGCCATTTCCCTTGAGACGCTCTTGATAAAGGCTCTGCAACTTTGCCAATACAGTGAAGAACAAGTCTTCCATTGGAACAGTATCCACTCCTATACTTCTTTGGATGCACAACCTCAAAAGCCTGCTCATCAAACATCGCTCACTTTTACAAATCAACTAGAGACAGAACAGCTTCTCCAAATCATCCATAGCTTAGAGACTCAAGATCGCATCCCGCTCTCAGCTCTAAGTGAACTCCAGCTAGACTGGACCCAGCAAATTGGCATTTATCTGGACAAGAACGGCATTCTCGCCCACAAGTTATTTCAAAACAAACACCATCAATTTCTCTTCGAACGGCGGTTTCATGCCATCGAAGCTTTTGAAGCCTATATCGGGGATTACTGGAGCTCTGCTCGCCATTATGTGATCGATCTAGAACACCAATCCAATCTCATCCAACGGATCACTGACTACATCGATCACCATTACAAGGAGGATATCAGTCGCACCAAGCTGGCAGAGATGGTTTTTCTTAGTCCAGATCATCTAGCACGGATGTTTAAGCGCGACACCGGCGAAACCCTGGTGAAATACATCACCGATAAACGAATGGCCGCCGCAAAAGAAATGCTATCACAAAGCGATACCCCCATTTACCAAGTCGCCCTCCAAGTTGGTTACGACAACTACTCCTACTTTACAAAGGCTTTTAAACAGAAGGTCGGCCTCTCCCCAGGAGATTACCGCAAACAATGCCAAGGAGCCTTTTAAAACAAGAAAAAAACCTTTGAAAAAGGATTTCTTTTCAAAGGTTTTATTTTCTTTTCTTTCTGATTTCTTTTTCAATGGCACTAGCAATCTTCTCCACCATATAGGCCGTCTGGAGATTGCGCAAGATCAAGAGGGCCCAAAAACATGCAAAGAGCATTTGACCCGCCATGGTCGCTTCATTGAAAAAATAAGTCTCCATAGCAGTAAAGACTGCTATCACTGCAAATTGTTTTCTATTCATAAAATTATTTTACCATGATTCAGTAAAGAATTCATGTATTAATCGTCTTGCAGGATGATTTTATCGGATAAAAAGTGAAATTCCTCAGGGATGACACTTTCCTCTTCTTCCACCACTTCGGCTTTTTGCCCACGTGCCTTAGCCGAAAACTCTGCCCGGATTTGGGTCCATTCTTCCATCGAAACCGCTAAAATCTCTGGTGAGAAGCCAGCAGCATTGCTGAGGATATTTCCAAACATGGTATTGAGGTTGTCCCGCTTCATGGTCTGTTCGGCATTAAAGGCAGACTCAAAGGCTAAAATCGCATGGTTCTCATTGGCAGCGACCGGCTGGGATCCGATTAAGAGGGCCTTATCCGCACCTGCCAAGCTCTCGATGATTTCCCCCCAAGCGTTCTGAAGACGGATCAAGTTGGTCCGTGCCAACTCTGGGTTTTCAACCGCCTCTTGCAAGATCGCGTTGACCTTGTTTCGATCTGCACGGTAGCCCTTGCTCGACTTGGTTGGGCGAGCTACTGCTGGTTTTGAAGCAGGAAGACTGCTACCTGATTGCGCTAACTGTTGCTTGAGCTGAGCGACTTCCTTCTTCAAGTCTTCCAGCTGAGCTAGCACATTGGAAGGAACCTCCACTGCAGCTGACTTAGAAACTTGGCCTGTGCTTTCAGCCAATTTAATGGTCATCATTTCAGTGTAGATGCGCGGTTGCAGACTATTTTTGATATCCGCTAGACTGGTCGTCGCCTGGTCAATCAGGTCAAAAAGACGGGCTTGATCGGCTTCAAGATTCGCCGCAAACAAGTCACTAGCGTGAGTGTTTTCTCCGCCTGTCTGAACAATCAAGAGATCTCTCAGGTATTGAAGTAAGTCCGTGACGAAACGGGCCATATTCTTCCCATTATCAAAGATAATCGCCAGCTGATCCAGCGCTGCTGTCGCATCATGAGCTAGGATGGCAGCCACGTACTGATCGAGCGCAGCTAGACTGATAGAGCCTGTAATCTCTTCAGCGATCGCTGTCGTCAACTCACTACCCGCAGTCAGACTCAGGGCTTGGTCCAAAATGGACAAGGCATCCCGCATCCCACCTTCAGCGCGTCGAGCGATGATCTGCACAGCATCTGCTTCATAGGCAATGCCTTCAGTAGCTAGGATATTTTCCAAATGATGAACGATATCCGGCAGTTTGATGGATTTGAATTCAAAGCGTTGCACCCGAGACAGAATGGTGGCTGGAATTTTGTGTAACTCCGTTGTTGCAAGGATAAAGACCACGTTTTCCGTTGGCTCTTCTAAGGTCTTCAACAAGGCATTAAAGGCCCCTGTTGAGAGCATATGAACCTCATCGATAATGTAGACCTTATGCTTGGCTAGACTCGGAGCATAGGTCGACTTGTCGCGAATATCGCGAATTTCATCGACCCCATTGTTAGAGGCTGCATCGATCTCGATAACATCTTCAAGACTCCCATTGGTAATGGATTCACAGATATAGCAGTTGTTACACGGCTCCCCATTGACTTGATTGGGACAGTTCATGGCCTTAGCAAAGATCTTGGCCACACTCGTTTTCCCAGTTCCACGAGGTCCAGAAAAGAGATAGGCATGGCTGATCTTGTCCTGCTCCACTGCCTGTCTCAAAGTCCGTGCCACCACTTGCTGGCCGACCAATTGACCAAAGGTCTGGCTACGGTATTTCCGATATAAAGCTTGATACATTAGTTCTTAACTCCAAACATCTTAAAGTCCCAGTTTGTCTTTTCGATCAAGAGAGCGACAAACTCTTCCAAATACTCTTGATCCAGCAGATCGTAGTCAGAGACGCATTCTGAGTCCAGGTCTAATACCCCAAGGAGCTGACCGTCCTTGACCATAGGTACCACAATTTCACTCATGGCCCGGCTATCACAGGAAATATAGTTGGCATGTTGGCGGACATCATCGACAATCATGGTTTCCTGCTTTTGAGCTGCTTCTCCACAGACACCCTTTCCAAGTGCGATGTGGACACAAGAGACGCCCCCCTGAAAGGGTCCCAAGATCAATTCTGACTGGTCATACAAATAAAAACCCGCAAAGACAGAACGAGGCAGGGCTTGATTTAAGAGGGCACTGGCGTTAGACAAATTGGCCAAGGCATTGCTTTCACCTGTTAAGAGAGCGTCTAACTGTGCCAGTAAAAGTTGGTATTGTGATTCTTTTTCCGAATGTTTCATACCTTTCATTATACCAAATCTTTGCCCAAAAATTAAGCTTCAAACAGCGAAAGAAAAGAGAGTGGGACAGAAATCGGTCATTCGTTAGAATTCGATTTCGTCGTCCCATCTCCGCAAAGTTGAGTAGGGCTGTAAAAGCTGATGAAATCAGCGTAGTAGAGCCCACTCAACCACTGCGTCTTGCTCGACAATCCAAAAACAATTGAGAGGCTAGGACTTTTGTCCCAGCCTCTGGAATATAGATAAAGTTATCTTAAAACTTTTCTCACGGCGGAAAGTTTCAATATTTTCTTGATTCATTTTAAAAATGAAATCTCAGTTTTATTTCTTTGCAGAATCATTTAACTCATTCTTCTAAAAATTATTTTATCTATTCATGCCGCCGATTGAAGTGAAAGACTTCAAAATATTGAATGGCCCGATAGATTAAAAAGATGGTCAAGATGATGGCCACCAGCCAAATCGTCTTTAGTCCATAAAACTGGATCAAGTAGGTCGAAAAAATGGCCCCACAGACGAAACTCCCGATCAAGCAGGTCATAAAGATGGCTTCCCAGAGGAATTTCATCTCCCTGTCTCTAACAAAATTTCCATAAGCTACCATGGTTTTCTTGAGATTTCCGGTCATAAAAGAGTGGTTGTAGGCATAGCTACCTACTTCTCCAAATGAGGTCGCTACGATTCCCAAACTCAGGCCAAAAAAAGGCACGATGAAGACATTTTTTACCGATGCTGGCAAAAATCCCGTCACCAAAGTTGTGAGGATATAGGGCACTAGGGTACTCAAGCGCCAGACTGAATTATCAATCAAGCGACGCAAGACCGTCATTAAAAAGATCCCCAGCATAAAGGCCAGCATCGTGGCTAACTTCACTTCTACATCTGAGATCTGCTGGCCGATCAAACCAACCGATAGAAAGACCACATTTCCCGTCTGGCCTGCCGCCAAGGTCCCACCCCGACAAATAAAGGTATAAGCATCTGAAAAACCAGCACACATGGTCAATAAACAAGCGAACGCCTTGGTCCGCGAATGAAACTCCCTTTTCATTTCCATTCTCCCTAGGAAAAAGAGGGAGTGGTACAGAATATTAAAAAACATTTCTCATACCACTCCCGCAACATTGATTGAGAACTCTTTCGAGTCTTTTAGCGAATGAAGAGTCTCACCAACTACTGCGACATTCAATTATTCCAACTAATGTGAAAGGATTGGAGATTGATTGCCCTCTTTCTCCCTATCTTTATTTTCCCTCACGCGCTTCGTTGAGGATTTTCTCAATCTTGGTTGTGATCAAATCAATCGCAACCGTATTGGTCACGCCCTCAGGAATGATCACATCCGCATAGCGCTTGGTTGGCTCGATGAACTGGTGGTACATCGGTTTTACCACACCAAGGTATTGCTCAATGACACTATCGAGACTCCGGCCACGCTCCTCCATATCGCGCTTGATCCGGCGAATGATCCGTACATCATCATCCGTATCAACGAAAATCTTGATGTCCATCAAGTCCCGAAGGCGCTTGTCTTCAAGAACTAAGATCCCTTCCACGATGAAAACATCTTGTGGTTCCTGACGATAGGTCTTGCTGCTGCGCGTATGCTCCGCATAGTCATAGGTTGGGATATCTACCGGACGACCCTCCAAGAGTTCATTGATCTGCGCAATCATCAAGTCCGTATCAAAGGCAAAAGGATGGTCATAGTTGGTCTTGATCCGCTCCTCAAAGGTCAAATGACTCTGGTCCTTGTAATAGGAATCATGCTCAATCATGGCAATCTTTTCATTCGGGAAATTGGCCAAAATGGCACGAGACACACTGGTCTTTCCACCACCAGAACCACCAGTAACACCAATAATAATAGGTCTATTTTGCATTTTCTACTCCATTACCTCTAGTCGTCTGAGAAGAAATAGACATCTCAGATACATCTTATCCATTTTACCATATTTTTGCCTAGACATGAATAGTTTTTCAGTCAGAAATTTGGAAACAAAAAGGACCTTTTGGTCCTTTCATTATTTCACTTTTTCTAATTTAGCAGCAAATTCATTACCACCACGTAAGACGAGTATATTTTTTCCACCGTTGACAGGTACGAAACAATAATTTGAATTAGCTTGTATATAGACTTCCTTAGCACTCTTCACTTGATAGCCTTGTGATTTCACCGCTTCTTGAATTACGTCAAATGTATGTTCGATCTCTTCTTTAGAAGTCGTGTCTCCATCATACTTTTCTGAATCAGCTAGAGAATAGAATGCGTAAGCCTTGCTATCGAAATACTTATCACTAATAATTCCGTGATCTGAAATCTGAACAGTTGTATTATCTCCTTCTGTCACATTCTTCCATTTTCCAACCATGGCCTTAGGTGTTTCAACCTTGTGATAGACCAAATTATCTTCAAAGTTTCCTTTGTATGACTTATAAGTTTTCAAGTCGAATAAATCATTTCTTAAAATAATATTGCTTCCGTCTTTTTGGAGCAAGTTATAGCGTGTGTTCCCGCCAGACTTAATAACAACTATTTCTGTCGTCTTCAGGTTAAATTTCTTATCGACATCCGCAAGTGAATGCAAGTCCGTCGCATTTAACAAAGAAAGTGCTGTATTAAATTCTTTTTTCGCTACATTGCCCTTGAGAACCTTTTTGATGGTCTCATCACCATTGACTCTTTGTTTCTTTCCACTTAGTTCATAAGTGATAGGACTTGAATCCGTATTTCTCAACCAAACGCCATCTACACTTGGTCCACCTGAAAAGAAAAAGAACCAAGCAAAAGCAATCACTGCGACAAGTCCTCCAACTGCGCCTCCAATTTGGGCTTGTTTATTGAAAGAAAATGTCAATTTTTTCGGTCTTGGAACAGGTTGTAAGGTTTTCGCAGATGGCTGCGGTTGGACAACAGCTGTCTGTTCTTGTGAAAGAGGTGCGCTAGGTGCAACAGGTGCTTCCTGAGAAGGAGCCTGCGCTTCAGTTGCTGGAGCTGGTGCCTCAGTTGTTGGAGCTGGCGCTTCTTTTCGCTCTACGACAAACTCCCCTTTTTCACGCGCTTCTTGAAATTCTTGCATACTTGGCTTGCGACCATTGACCGCTTCAAAGTATTCAACCCAATCTTTTTGATTCATCATATCCCCCTTATTGATTTATCCTAAAAACTAACCATATTATACCACAAATCCATGGTTAATTTTTTTATTTTCAGAAAAATATCTGAAAAAGTCCAAGCGATTTTCCACTTGGACCTTCTTCATTATTTCAAAACTTTTTGTGTTTTCGCGTAGTTGGCTTCTACAGCTTCTTTTTCAGCTTTCCACCAGTCTTGGTGGTCTGTGTACCACTTGATGGTATCTTCCAAACCTGCTTCGAAGTTTGTGAATTGTGGTTCCCAACCTAATTCTTCACGCAATTTTGTTGAATCGATGGCGTAACGCAAATCGTGACCCGCACGGTCTGTTACACGGTCGTAGGCATCTTTTGGTTGTCCCATTTTTTCAAGGATCAACTCAAGCACTTCTTTGTTGTTCTTTTCACCATCGGCACCGATCAAGTAAGTTTCACCGATACGGCCTTTAGTAAGGATAGCCCAAACACCAGTTGAGTGGTCGTTGGTGTGGATCCAGTCACGGACGTTCTTGCCTTCACCATAAAGTTTTGGTTTGATACCTGACAAGATGTTGGTGATTTGACGTGGGATGAACTTCTCGATGTGTTGGTATGGACCATAGTTGTTTGAACAGTTTGAAATGGTTGCCTTAACACCGAAGGAACGAACCCAAGCCTTCACAATCAAGTCTGAAGCAGCCTTGGTTGATGAATAAGGGGATGATGGGTTGTATTTGGTTTCTGCAGTGAATTTTTCACCAGGACCTTCCCCATGTCCAGGAAGATCTTCGCGCAATGGAAGGTCACCATAGACTTCGTCTGTTGACACGTGGTGGAAACGAATGTCGTATTTACGAGCAGCTTCTAAGAGTGTGTAGGTACCAATGAAGTTTGTGTGGATAAATGGTGATGGGTCATTCAATGAATTGTCATTGTGGCTTTCAGCCGCATAGTGAACGATCGCATCAGCCTTAGCAGCCAATTGGTCAACCAAGGCTGCATCAGCAATATCCCCCACAACCAATTCAACACGGTCCCCAAGGATTTCTTCGATGTTGGCACGGTTACCTGCGTAAGTGAGTTTGTCAAGGACTGTCACATGCACGTCTGGATGGTTGTTGTAGACATAGTGTACGAAGTTTGAACCGATGAAACCAGCGCCACCGGTTACGATGATATTTTTGTATTCAGTCATTTTAAAGTTTCCTTTGTTAGATAATATTCTATTATAAATAATATTACAAGAATAATTAAATCAGTCTATTTTATTTAAATTTCCAATTGCTCTTCAAACTTATGATAGTCGAATCCCTTTTCTTTCATTTTACTTATTAGATTATGATTATCATCCGAATCTCTATCTCTACCATAAATTTGATCGTTCAACTTTCTAATTTGAGCATACTCAAAATAATCATCTTCCTCAAAGTCATTTAAATAAGGTAAAATAAATTTATTCATAATTCTATTCGCTTCATCAAATCCAAACCAATCAGAAACATAATTCTCTAACATTTTTAATAAAAATTTATTAAATACTTCAATATTCCCTTTTTCTTTACAAATAAAATTGAAGAGTTTAATTTGGTCAGACGATATTCTGTCTAAATCTTGTATATTACTGTCAGACATAATCATCTCTATATACTCTGATATACTCTCCTTGGTATACCATAGTAGAAGATAATGGTTAATATCTTTAAACTTACTCACTATTCTTTCCTGAACATCTTCCTGAAGATGTTTATAATAATGCGGATAAAAGTTTAAAAATAAGATAAATTTATTGATTGGAACATCTAAATCAATAATGTCTTTACTCTTGTCTGATTTTAGTTTACTTTCAATAAAATCTTTAAAAAGTTGTTCATCTTGTTCCAAAACTTTGATTATAACGAATAGATTTAAAAAATTATTTTCCAACTCTTCATTATTCTTTTCAAAAGTCAACTTCCAAACATTCCTAAAGAATTTCTTTTTTAGTGGCACACTCATTCGTGAATAAAAACGATTATAAAAGTAATTATATTCATAATTATTATCTTCACTATCCTCATAAAAATTACGAATGTTAAAATGCAATTTTTTTTGTTCAAAAGACTCAAAAACTCTTTCAAGGCCACGAGACATAAAATGTGCTGATTTAGTTAGTAAAGTTTCATAAATTTCCTTTATAAATCCAAGTGTCAATTCTCTTGTAGGTTGATAAATTTGTTGTTCTTTATCAAATGACGGATGAGCGCTCAAATTTCTTTTTAATTTTACTGCTTGAATAGTTGACCATAAATTATCATCAACAATTTCGAAATCCGTACTCTCATACAATGTTTTTAATAATAAATTTTCCCATGAACTCTTATCACCAGAAGAATTTATTTCTTTATGAACTTCTTCCAATAGTTGCTCAGCATTTGAATCCTCATATTCATCTCGTAATTCTTCAAGTTTATACGTTAAATCATAAAGTATAACGGTATATAAAACAAGGATAGCGGCACGGTAATTATGGTTCTCATAACAACTGATTACTTCACTAAAATAACTTCTAATTTCTAAATTTTCAATCTGATTAATATCGAATAACGAATACTTCATGATTTATAAATCCTCTTTTTTCAAAGGATTTACATCCTTAAGTAGTGGGTGATTTTTATCTGCTTCTGAGACTTCTGCTTCTTCCAAGTTGTCCCACTTGATATCAAGGCTTGGGTCAGCGTAGTTGACAAAGGCGTATTTAGGTTTAAGTTCCAGTGCCCAGTAATCGTTTACAAGGTAGCTGTATGATACTTTGTCAGACAAAACTTGGAAACCATTGGCAACACCACGAGGAACAAAGATTCCTTTTGAGGCATCAATCACTGTTTGGTAAGTATTTCCAAACGTTTCGCCTTCACGGAGGTCAACCCAAGTTCCAAGAACCTTTCCTTCATCTGCGACTGAGATGTATTTATCCCAAGGCTCAGCGTGCAAGCCACGTAAAACATTTTTACGTGAGAAAGAAACGTTATTTTGCAATTTTCCTTCTGCAAAGAATGACTCTGGAAAACCGAGTGGCAACATCTTTTCCTTTTGGAAGTTTTCCTTGAACCATCCACGGTTATCTCCATGAACAGGAATATCAAATTCAAGCAGACCTGGGATAGCATCAATCTTGCGGGCAGCTAGTTCTTTACCAAAAAATTGTTCAGTCATTATGCTTCTCCAATCAAACGGAGCAAGTATTGTCCGTATTCGTTTTTCTTCAGTGATTGCGCTAATTCATGAACTTGTTCTTTGGTGATATAACCCATGCGATAGGCAATTTCCTCAAGGTTAGCTACTTGGACATTTTGCAAGCGTTGAACAGTTTCGATATATTGAGATGCTTGCAAGAGACTTTCGTGAGTTCCAGTATCCAACCAGGCAAAACCACGGCCCATGAGCTCAACAGAGAGATCTCCACGCTCCAAATAAGCCTTGTTAACATCGGTGATTTCAAGCTCTCCACGAGGGCTTGGTTTGATGTTTTTGGCAATCTCTACCACATCATTGTCATAGAAGTAAAGTCCTGTCACTGCAAAGTTCGATTTTGGATGTTCTGGTTTTTCCTCGATAGAGATAGCATTCATATCCGCGTCAAACTCTACCACACCAAAGCGTTCCGGATCTTTGACTTGGTAACCAAAGACAGTCGCTCCTTTTTCTTTCGCTTCTGCTCGTTGCAACATCTTGGTTAAGCCGTTACCGTGGAAGATATTGTCCCCAAGGATGAGGGCAACGTGATCGTCACCGATAAAGTCTTCCCCGATGATGAAGGCTTGCGCCAAACCATCTGGACTTGGTTGCTCTGCATAAGAGAGAGAAATTCCTAGTTCAGAACCATCTCCAAGAAGCTCTTCAAAACGAGGTAGGTCTTGAGGCGTCGAGATGATCAGGATATCTTTGATCCCAGCCAACATAAGGGTTGACAGCGGATAGTAGATCATTGGTTTGTCATAAATGGGCATCAACTGTTTAGAAGCCGCACGTGTCAATGGATACAAGCGAGTTCCTGAGCCCCCTGCTAAAATAATACCTTTCATAATGGTAGGCCTTTCTACGTAGTCATTACCCTTATTTTATCATGTTTATATAAAAAAGTCACCTTGCATTTGTGTTACAAGGTGATGACAGGATAAGCATTTGTAGAATCCTCTTTATCGTGATTGAAATAGATAACGTGTACTAGATTATTTTCACATATCCAATAGTGTCTCTATCACTGATTCTCTTCTGAACCATCCGAATATCTCACTTTTACACCCGATTCAGTACCCCCTTTCCTAGACTCTAAAAACCTTCGAAATTCTTGGTCCTCATTATGATAGACCCCCATCTTAATTTTATTCGCATCTTTATCATAAGCTAATACATGTTCCTTGGAACTCCCATCAGAAAATGTGAGTTTCACCTCAGCTCCCCATGCGTCTGAAGGAGTAGAGCTATAAGATGGGTTTTTAATCTCAATTTCTACAATTCCCTTGTAAGTATTCTTCAAGGTCCTTACAAGGCTGACTTCATACTCTTTATTACGTCTCTTCTCCTCTAATTTTTTGTTCATATAAAACATAGAAATCCCAACTACCATAAGGAAAGCCAGAGCGATGACGCTCATCATCCTTTTGCTTTTCTTTTTTAACTTGATTTTTACCATAAGATGATTTTCCTCGCTGACTAAGGTCTACCTCTGAATTGAATCTGATGAATTGTTCTTCATCTTTTCATTCTCAAATACCATGATACCAATCAAAAAGAGAACCTGTCATGATGCTCTCCTTTTCAGTTCCTTATCCCAAAGCGACGTCTAGGATCATCATAATGACAAAGCCAACCATGAGACCGAGGGTCGCAACGTTTGTATTGCCGTTGGTCTGTGAATCAGGGATCAACTCTTCAACTACCACGAAGATCATCGCACCTGTCGCAAATCCCATCATGATGTCCAGTAACTTGCGACTAATATGCTTAAAGAAAAAGACGATGGCTGACCCGACAATGGTACAGCCCCATGTAAACAATCCTGCGAGAAAGGCCTGCAAGAACACGGATTGCGATTGAAACCAATTCATAACAACTCCCATTTTCTTGATGATTCACTTCTTCTATTCTACTATTTTTAGCTTTTAGCCAAATTACGGAAGGTCTTTCGAAAAAAAGAGAGTGGGACAGAAATCGGTAATTCGTTAGAATTCGATTTCGTCGTCCCACCTCCGCACAGTTGAGTAG
>NZ_CALPCT010000027.1:0-22046 GCF_943193075.1 Streptococcus caecimuris
CATTGGTTCGTCTTGTTCAGTTTTCAAAGGTCTTTGTCGCTCTCGCGCGACAACTATATTAGTATATCATGACCTACCCTTACTGTCAACACTTTTTTCCAAAAAAATTTTATTTTTTTGAAAGTTTTTTTGCTTTTTTTGTTTATATAAAAAATCAGGGGCATTAATACCCCTGATTCCTTTATAATTTAATTGATGTTTTCAATCTCTTTTTTGATCTCTATTCTTTTACTTCCAATAGACCGATGTCTCCATCTTCTCTACGGTAGATCACATTTGTTGTGTTATCCTCTGCATCACGATAAATGAAGAAGTCGTGTGCTAATAGATCCATTTGGAGGATCGCTTCATCTAAATCCATTGGTTCTAGATCAATTGTTTTTGAGCGAACAACTTTTTCTGTGGTTGCTGCTTCTTCTACAACTGCATCGGTAAACAATTTACCTGCACCAGATTTAACACGATTTTTCTTTTCGATTTTTGTTTTATTTTTACGAATTTGACGTTCAATTTTATCTACAACTAGATCAATTGAACCGTACATATCTTGAGAGACATCTTCTGCACGAAGTGTGATAGATCCAAGCGGAATGGTTACTTCTACTTTTGCGGTCTTTTCACGGTAAACTTTTAAGTTTACTCGAGCGTCTAGCTCTTGATCTGCCTGAAAATATTTTTCAATCTTTTCGAGTTTAGAAACGACATAGTCGCGAATGGCTTCTGTTACTTCTAGGTTTTCACCACGGATACTATATTTAATCATATTAGTACCTACTTTCTAAACATTATGTTTTTATTTATATGTATATTATAACGCTTTCATAAAGTTTTTGCAAATCTTTTTTTACCTTGCGATTGAAAATGTCTTTATTTCTTTCACACCTTTTTCAATTAGTAGACGCTTCATTAATTCGATTGTTTTGCCCGTTGTGTAGATATCATCAAAGATAAGATATTTCTGCTTTTTTGAAACCTCTTCTTTTAATTGAAAGTGTTGAGAGGTTTTTAATCTTTCTTCTCTTGTTTTTTTTGATTGGGCTAAGCTGTCTTCTTTTTGGAAGAGACTGCTGTACTTTATTTCTGCAAAATCTAATATAGTCGATACTTGATTGAATCCTCTTTCCTGCTTTTTTTCATGGCTGATTGGAGTCGGTATTATCGTATAGCTTTTATACTTTTTCAAGGCTTTTTTGATGTCACATGCAAATACCATTCCTAATAAACGATCTCCTTCAAATTTATATCGCTTGAAATAGTCCTTCATTGCTGCATTATATCTATATAATGCTTCATGTTCTACTATATTCCCCTTTTGTATCCAGTATTCGCAATCTTTACATACTTTCTCCTCTTTATCTTTATAACATCTAGGACAATGGATTTCGCCAATTTGTTCGAAGTCTTCTTTGCATTCTTTACAAATCCATTCTTCTTGTTGATTCATAAAAATAAGGTCTGTGAAATGTTCACCAGTTTTCAACTCTTTAGTACAAAGCAAGCATTCTTTCAAAATCCAGCCTCCTGATTCATTTCCTTTATTTCTTTGATCGCTTTCTTCATTTCTCTTGTTATGCCATCTGATAGAAAAAGTAGTTTACCTGTTGGTCTTTCTTTACTTCGACCGACCCTTCCTGAAATTTGTACAAGGGCACTTTTAGTAAATAATTTGTGATTACTTTCTAAAACAAAGACATCTACAAACGGAAAGGTCACTCCTCTTTCTAAAATTGTTGTCGAGACTAGCATGGTTATTGCTCTGTTTCTAAATTCTTCTACCATTCGTAGACGGTCTGTTGTCTGTGAGGATACAAAACCTACTGTTTCTTTGGGAAAGTATTTTTTTAAGTTCTCAGTGAATTGTTGTCCTAATTCTATTTCAGATACAAAGATTAACAATGGGTAGTGAGTCTGTCTTTGTTTCTTAATCAGTTGCAATAGTTCGTAAGGGATTCTTCCTTTTTCTATTTTTTCTCTAATTTTCGGCAACCATTTTATTTCAGGGACCACTAGCGGGTTCCCATGAAATCTTCTTGGAAGACTATAACGAATGATTTCTTTTTTCTTGACCTTTCTATCTAACTCATCTGTAGAGGTTGCTGTTAAATATAGGGTATTCCCCTCTTTTTTTATTGCATTCTGAGCTGCTTTATATAAGATTGGATTGTCTACATAGGGAAAAGCATCTACTTCATCTATAATAAGGAGATCAAAGGCCTGATAAAACTTTAGCAATTGGTGGGTTGTAGCGATCACTAAAGGCGTTCTAAAATAGGGCTCCGATTCTCCATGAAGCAAAGAAATGGGGCAGGAAAAATCTTCCTTCATCCTTCCATACAATTCTATACAGACATCGATTCTTGGGGTGGCAATACAGACTGCTTTTCCTGCCTTGATCGCTGTTGCTACAACCTGGTACATCATTTCCGTTTTCCCAGCGCCTGTCACAGCATGTACCAATGCATGTTTTCCTGCTTTAACTGCTTGGATAAGTCCTTCAGATACCTCTTGTTGATAAGAAGTCAAGACTCCTTTCCATTTTAGCACCTCTTGTCCTTCAAAGTCTTGCTGTCCAATAGCATAAAGTTTTTGATCACTCCGGATCCTTCCCAATTGGATACAGGCCCTACAATACAGCACCTCCTCACTCAACTTCCACAGTTTTTGATCAATCAAACTGCCACATCGAAAGCATTGGTACCTTCCATTCTGTTTTTCTATAGCTGGAAGTTCTTGGGCAATTTCTTTCAGATCATTTGTCATTTGAGTCTCGGTTAAGAGTCTTCCATAAAAATCTTCTATCTTCATACTTATTAATTCGCAAAAGTTGGAGAAAATCATTCTTTTTTGTAAAATAAGAGTATGGAATATGTTACATTTAAAGAGAACGGTACTGTTCAAGAAGAAATCAAAAAATCAAAATTCATTTGCCATGTCAAGCGAGTCTCCTCTGAAGAGGAAGCTAGAGATTTTATCAATGCCATCAAAAAAGAACACTATAAGGCTACACATAACTGCTCTGCTTTCATCATTGGAGAACAAAGTGATATCAAACGAACCAGTGACGATGGAGAGCCTAGCGGAACAGCTGGGGTACCGATGTTAGGAGTACTGGAGAATCATCGCATCACTAATAGTTGTGTCGTGGTTACCCGCTATTTCGGAGGTATTAAATTAGGCGCTGGCGGTCTGATTCGTGCTTATGCTGGAAGTGTTGCACAAGCAGTTCGAGAAATTGGACTGGTAGAAATCAAAGAGCAAGTGGTTCTTAGGATCACACTTTCTTATTCCCAATACCAAGAATTTGCTAATTTCTTAAAAGACCATCAATTGGCGGAACAAGATCCTATGTTCACAGATCAGGTGATGACAATTATTTTTGTGGATAAAGAAAACACAAACTCTATCACAGCAGCTTTAGTCGAATTTTACAATGGCAAAGTCATTATTGAGGACCAAGGAATTCGTGAGGTTGAAGTACCCCTACTTTCTGTAGAAAAATAATTAAAATACTATCGGCAACGATAGTTTTTTTTTATCACACCCATAAAATTTCTATATTTTACATTCTTCTCGCAAGAGACTATACTTGTTAGTATCAAGAAAACCTAGAACTGAGGTATATTATGGCTATTTATGAAAATATTACAGAATTGATTGGGAACACTCCGATTGTCAAATTGAATCGTCTTGTTCCTGAAGGAGCTGCAGATGTCTATGTCAAACTCGAAGCCTTCAATCCTGGATCATCTGTCAAAGACCGGATTGCTTTGAGCATGATTGAAAAAGCTGAAGCGGATGGCTTGATCAAACCAGGTGATACCATTGTCGAAGCAACTAGTGGGAACACAGGGATTGGCTTGTCATGGGTTGGCGCAGCTAAAGGCTACAAAGTTGTGATTGTCATGCCTGAAACCATGAGTGTGGAACGTCGTAAAATCATCCAAGCCTATGGAGCTGAACTCGTTTTGACTCCTGGAAGTGAAGGAATGAAAGGCGCTATCGCTAAAGCTGAAGCAATCGCTGCAGAAAGAAATGGCTTTCTTCCTCTTCAATTTGAAAACCCTGCTAACCCAGAGGTACATGAAAGAACAACAGGACAAGAAATCGTTGATGCCTTTGGAAAAGATGGTTTAGATGCTTTTGTCGCAGGTGTTGGTACTGGTGGTACTGTTTCTGGTATTTCTCATACTTTGAAAAAGAATAATCCCGCTGTCAAAGTCTATGCCGTTGAGGCCAATGAATCTGCAGTCCTTTCTGGCGAAAAACCTGGTCCACATAAAATCCAAGGGATTTCAGCTGGTTTTATCCCAAATACTTTAGACACTAATGCATATGATGGTGTTCGTCGCGTATCTTCAGAAGAAGCTTTCGAACTTGCACGCGCTATTGGTGGTGCTGAAGGATTCTTAGTCGGTATCTCAAGCGCAGCTGCTATCTATGCTGCTATTGAAGTCGCAAAAGAATTGGGAAGCGGTAAAAAAGTTCTTGCTCTTGCACCAGATAATGGAGAACGTTACCTTTCTACTACCCTTTACGAATTTGAATAATTCTCTATATCAAAAAAACTTCGATAGGTTTCATCAACCTATCGAAGTTTTTATTTTTTTTCTTGTTTGCTAAAGAATACCTTTCCTTCTTTGACCCAGGTCGGCATCTGTTGAGCTAAGGGCGCAAAACCACTCTTGTGGCGGTCATTTGAAAAACGATGGTGTCGAATACTTCGTTGTGGTGTTTCTTCTAGTGTTCTCAAAGAGAGGCTAGCTTTCTTAGAATATTCATCAACATCGATGACTTGGACAAAGACTTTTTCTCCAATTGAAAGAATATCATGAATATTACTTACATAACCACTTCTAATCTCTGAGATATGAATCAAGCCCGTGACACCCGACTCTAGTTCGACAAAGGCACCATAAGGTTGAATGCCTGTAATGGTCCCTTCTAACTTATCTCCAATTTTCATATTAGTCCTCAATCTCGATGGTTTCAATCACGACATCTTCTACTGGCTTATCCATCATCCCGGTCTCAACAGCCGCGATCTCATCCAACACAGCAAAAGAAGCTTCATCCATCAATTGTCCAAATACGGTATGGCGTTGATCTAGGTGAGGAGTTCCTCCTTCTGTCGTATAGATTTCAGCAATTTCTTCAGGCCAGCCACCGCGGACCAATTCCTTTTTCGAATATGGGAGATGTTGATTTTGTACAATAAAGAATTGGCTGCCATTTGTGTTTGGTCCAGCATTTGCCATTGAAAGGGCTCCGCGAATATTGTACAATTCTTTTGAAAATTCGTCTTCGAAGCTCTCCCCATAGATGGATTCACCACCCATACCTGTGCCTGTTGGATCTCCCCCTTGGATCATAAAATCTTTAATAATCCGATGGAAAATGACACCATCATAATAGCCAGACTTAGCAAGAGCTACAAAGTTTGCAACTGTTTTTGGTGCTTGATCTGGGAACAATTGAATGTTCATCTCACCGTGATTGGTTTTGATCACAGCGACAGGACCGTCAACCGTAGCAAGTTCTAACTGTGGTAACGTCAATTCTTTTTCAACCATATTTAACTCCTCTAAGGCATAGAATATGCCATCTTCTTCTAAATTCTTAGTGATATAATCAGCTTTTTCTTGTAACTCTGGGGCAGATTTTCCCATTGCGATACTAATTCCAGCATAATCAAACAGTTCTAGATCATTTAATCCATCCCCAAATACTAAAACATTCTCTGGCTTCAAGCCCAAATGATTTACAAGATGAGAAACTCCTGAAGCTTTTGAAGCTTCAAAGCGAACAACATCTGATGAATGGGGATGCCACGAAACTAGGCGCAAGTTCTCTTGCAAAGAAAGGGGCAACTCTAGCTCACTATCCTTTTCATCAAAGGTCCACATTTGGAAAATAGGTTCTTTCAAATGCAGATCTGGATCTACGGGTAAGTTTGGATAAATGATGTCAATAGCATCACTGATCAAGGGTGTCCGATTAGACAGGGCAGCTTGATGACTAGCTACTAACCCATAATCAACCTCGGATTCTTTGGCCCAATCCACAAAAGAAGAAACGATTGCTTCATTGATTGGTGATTGGTAGATCACAGTTCCTTTTGTATCTTCTATATAGGCACCGTTTAAGGTTACTAAAAAATCAGGCTTTAAGTTCATGATTTCAGGAACAACCCCAAAAATCCCTCTACCCGTTGCAATCCCTGTTCGGATTCCTTTTTCTTTCAATTGATGAAAGACTTCTTTGACAGATTCTGGGATCAATCCAGTTTCTTTTGCACGTAATGTATCATCAATATCAAAAAAGACGATTTTAACTTTTTTGGCTTTATAACGTAATTTTGCGTCCACTTGTCTCCCCCTTATGATCATGCTCTATTATAGCATGTTTCCCTTTAAAAATCTTCTTGATTCACCAGATGGTGTCGGAAGGCATAGACGACTGCTTGCGTCCGATCACTGACTTCTAATTTCGATAAGATGTTGGAGACATGGGTCTTCACTGTTTTTAAAGAAATGAAGAGTTCATCTGCTATTCGTTGATTTTCATATCCTTTCGTCAATAAAGCCAGAATATCTCGTTCTCTAGCTGTCAAATCATCATGCAATTCAGCATGGTTCTTTCGTGACTCAACTTTTTGACTAACTTCTGTCTCAATTGCAAATTCTCCCTTTGCAACCTTTCTGACAGCCTGTAAGATCTCAGTTGCTGACGAGGTCTTTAAAATATACCCTTTTGCACCAGCATCTAAGACAGGGTAAATCTTTTCGTTATCTAAATAAGACGTCAAAATGACAATTTTAGCTTCCGGCCACTCTTTTAGGATGGTTAGAGTCGCATCGATTCCATTTAGCTCTGGCATCACAATATCCATGATGATGACGTCTGGTCTTTCTTTCAGCGCCAACTCCACCCCTTCATGCCCATTTTTCGCCTCTAAGACCTGCTCAATATCGGTTTGCATGGACAAAAAGCTTTTCAATCCCAACCGGACCATTTCATGATCATCTACTAATAATACTTTCATACAGTTTCCTTTTCATTTTTATCTTTTACAAGGAGGGGAACACGAATATCTACAGCCACTCCCTTTTGAGGACTTGTTCTTATTTTAATGGTTCCCGCCATGTCTTCTACACGTTCTTGAATATTTTTCAACCCATAACTCAATCGTTCCAATTTTTCCTGCTCAAAGCCGATTCCATCATCTACCATCCGTAAATGAAGTTGTTTTCCTTCCTGATGCAAAAAGACATCCATTTGTTGAGCTCTAGCGTGTTTTAAGGTATTGCTGACAATTTCTTGGACGATTCGAAATAGATGTTCTTCCATATTTTTTGGAATACTCACGTCATTATGATGGAAGACAACTGTTAGGTTACTCTTTTCCTTCAATTCTCTAAAAATCATCTCCATCCCTTCTACCAAACTTTTTCCTTCCAATTCTGTAGGACGAAGATGTAGGAGCAAGACGCGTAAATCATTTTGGGCTGTACCTAGAATATCTGACACACCATTTAGTTGCTGCTGGATCTGACTTTTCTCTAACTCAAGAGCCTGTGCTGCCACTCCAGATAAAATCATATTGGCTGCAAACAATTCTTGACTAACCGTATCATGTAGATCACGCGCAATTCTCTTACGCTCGATTTCCACAATTTCTTCTTCATTTCGCATCACACGATTTTCACTCTTTTGTAAATTTTCTTCTAGTCGAAGCAATTTGCTGTCCAATAAATCTAACTGTTGATTCAATTCTTTGGGGGCAATTTCTTTTCGCTGTGAAGCAGTCAGGATAGATTCTACCTTTTGTTGTACTGCATGAACTGTTACAAATTGCGTGATTTTGATAATTAAGACAACCAAAGCCGTCAATGCAAGCGTCAGACTAAAAACCAAAAATAGGAATGACTGAAGCAAGGAAAGATCTGAGAGAAGTTTGCCCCACTGAAAACCAACAAAATGGAAAATGGTATGACAAATGACCGCAACCACCATTAGGGAATAGAAATACAATAGGAGATAGTCTAATTTCTTCATGCGCGAATCACCTCAACATCCCCAACAATACCAACTAACACAATTTTTATAGAACGGTGCGATCTCCGATAGTGTGCCGTTTCAATGTCTATGGTTTCATTCCTCATTTTACGGACAGGAAGATCCAAAAACTTCAGATCTCCATACAGGGTGTTAATTTGTAAATGCAACTCCAAATCAATCGGTAAGATAATTTTTGTATTTCCAAAACCTTTCCGAATGATCACTACATTGTCCCAATTGCAAATGGCTACCTCCTCTAAATGGAGGGTGTCATTTCCAAAAACTCGGATTACATTCAGATCTCGATACCCTCGACTTTGCTTTGAAAAATGTTGTAAATCACCAATCCATCGAGTTTTTTCCTGACGAATTTTCGTATCCTCTTCAACATCAAACACAACGGCTTCATTTTCCTTATACATATAAGGGTAAGCAATCAATAAACCATAAACCACCGCAAATAAAATGGCTGCAATCACAAAAGGATTCAGCATCACGATAAAAAACAATAGCACACTCAGCGCGATTAATAGAAAATTCGCTTTTTGTTTGCCAAAATAGTAATACAAAAGGAGCAAAAAGAGAACCATCAAGACAACAAATCTGGAAAAATCGATTGATAAAATGGTGATCGCTGCCAATGTTAACAAAACGGCTTCAACGAAAATAAAAATTTGTATTTTCCACATAGTCTACCTCATCTTTTCCTATTTTATCAAATTTTTCCTCATTTGACTTCCGTCTGTGGTTGGATAATAAGAAGAGCAAAAAAACACCCAAAAGAAAGAAATCCTTTGGGTGTCCTTGGTATCGGAATGAATTGTTATTAAATAAGTTCTTTCCGATAACAGTTGTCTAGAGGCATTATTTATACATGAATGCCCAGTAATAGTTACCGTCGCCATTGATGACTGCTGCTACCGCACCTTCTGTGGCATTTGGATCGAGCATTAATTCTCTCAATCCACTGTTATACCATTTCGTTGCGACTGTTGTTGCATTGTCTTCACGGCGAGCTACAAACCCTGTGCTATCGTACTGACGTGAAATAGTATGGGCTTTTGGCAAGGCACGTGAGTTGTAGACATCATCTGACCAAGTCAATTCTTTTAAGCCTTGTGCCTTTCGTAATTCGTTAATCTTAGCAAAAGCTTCTTTCGCTTTATCTAACTCGATATAGTTTGTATTGTCTGTCGCTTCTACACGATAAACGAATTTCACATAGCCAAACTCAACATCTTTATAGTTCTTGTCATCTACTCCACTCTTCAAGTTAGCGATTAAAACATAGTCTTTAGCCCATGGGTTTTCTTTAGATTGCTCAAAGAGTTCTGGGTCCTCGATTTCCCATTCTACTTTGGCATCCCATCCAGCATTATCAATAAATTTAGGATTCATTTTCTTAATGACATAGTCCTTAAATTCATCCACATTCTTAAATGGAAGAGCTTGACCTGCTTTAGCTGTTTCTACCAGATTTGTAGAGTAGAGCTTCACGCTTGAGTCACGATCGCTATAAGCATATTCATCATCTTTGGCATCTTCGTGGAATTTTGGATCGATCTCAGGATCTTTCGGATCTGTCATTCCATAAAGTTTCCATTTATCTCCATTCCATTTCCAATAAGCAGAGTAACCAGTTGCTTCCGTATCAGAAGGAACGTAGTAATAGTGAGTCGACCCGTCAAAGTAGTAGTTCTTATCTCGACGCAAAGCTGCTGATCCAGGTTTTCCAGGAGGATAGACTATCTTAGGTGCTCGTCCATTTGGAGCCCATGGAAGATGTTCTAATCCTTCTGCTGGTGTCTCAACGTATGGAGGAATTTGGTTTTCACTAGGCTGATCTGTTGATACCAAACCATCATTTCCAGGCACTTCAGGTTGCACCGGTTCTTCTGGTTTTGGTTCACTTGGATTTTCTGGGGTTGGTGCGAAAGGATCAAACTCTCCATCTGCTCCTACAAATGGAGGATTTTCTGGGAAGATCAAGTTGCCGTGATCTTCTGGTGTAGATGGTTCTGATGGATTAACTGGTTGATCCGGTTTATCGCTTGGATCTGGCTCTTCAGGTGTTGGAGTTGGATCCGGAGTCGGTGTTGGAACCGGATCAGGAGTATCAGGATTTTCCGTTGAATTCTTCACAAATACCCATTTGCCATTTTTATAGTAGTAATAATCCCCATTATCCAATACATAATAATGGTAGCCATTTTCATATACATAATGAGGGTCATTGGCAAGGTTATTAGTAGAGTTATTCCGATTAGTTAGAGGCTTCCACTCACCATTGCGGTAGATCCGGTAAGTTCCATCACTCATCCGATAATAATGATTGCCATTCCAATAAATGTAGTTTACATCATTTTCCAAGGAATAACCATAGTTCCAACCATTATAGCCATAATAATTATTCCAGCTAGGATAACCATAGTTATAGCCATAATAATAGTTCCAATTTGGATATCCATAGCCATAACTATAGGTCCATGAATTATAGCCATTATAACCGTTCCAATTATTGTAACCATAGTTATAATAGTTTGAACGATAAGAGGAGGTATTCCATCCTCTATTTTCTGCAGCTACTTTTGTTGCTATAAATGCCGGGACAATCATAGCTGTTGCTAAGATTGCTCGACTAACCACTCTATATTTTCTGTCCATTTAAATAATCTCCATTGGGAAAGTATAGGCGAAAGATACATCAACTATGTGCACATATTTCAAAAGTCATTCTACCTCCCTGTTTCTCAGTTCACGATATTTTTCTCCACTAGTTGTCAAGGCCTATTCAACTAGCAGAAAAAAATCTATTCGTTTACCAATTTCCTATCAAAGCAGGCCTGAACGACTTTTTACTCTTTGATCTCCTTTCACGCAGATTATAGCATGTGGGCTAAAACAAAGGCAAATAATTTAATATTCAATCTATTTTCAACTTCAAATTACCTTATGTTTAATTGACTATTTTATTTTACCGGACTTGAAACCCCTTGTTTGTTAAGGAGTTCACATAATCTATTCATCTGTAGAAAAATAGTTTCTTGAAGCGACTTCAAAGTATTTCCCTCGACAGGGAAATAAAAAAATCACGACATAGCAACAAAAAAATACAAAAAGACTCAGAAATCCATCTGAGTCTTAGACTGTTTTATGAATCTCCACCAGTTGCACTACTGCTAGAACTTTCTGTATCTGATCGTTCAGCAGAAGATGAACTAGATGTATCTGAACTGGATGAGGCTTTCGTACTTGAAGAAGCGGTCACTTTAGGTTCATATACCGTTAAAACAATTCGTGTTCGGTTAATATCCACCGTACTCGAAACTTCTGGAGTTTGACTAACAATTTGACCGGCAGAAACAACTACCCCATCAGGGAGATGTTCTGTTTTTCTTAATTCGATATTGGCTTCTTTAATACCATAGATCTCAATCAAATTACTTCTAGCAAAATCGTAAGTTGATCCAACATAGTTTGGCATTTCAATTGAAGTCGTTTCTTTCGCTACTTTCAAAACAATCTTGGTTTTTGAATTCAGAGAATATTGCTCTCCTGGAGCTGGAGTTTGTTCAAGAACTGTCCCTGCAGCATAATCGAAGGTCTCAACTTCTTCAATCGTGATCATTTTGCTTGATACTTTATAAGTATTTTTCAGATCTTCTTCTGCTTTTGCCCGTGTTTCACCCACGTAATTTGGCATTTCAAAGCTGTTTGGTCCTTTGGAAATAATCAAATCAATTCGACTTTGTTCTTTCTTTTGGGCCCCTGCATTTGGATTGGTTCGAATGACGTAGCCTTCTGCAACCGAATCACTGTACTCTTCTTTCTCTTCACCGACTTGAAGGTCTTGTCCCTCAATAACCGCTCTGGCTTCGGCAATGGTTTTGCCGGAAACATCTGGAACTGTTTTATTGGCTGGGCTCATATATAACAAGAAAGTAAAGGCTGCAAGTACTAGGGCAATGGCAACAAACAAGACCTTGTAGCGCGCCCGCAAACGTCTTCTTGGCTTTTTACTTGGCGCCATGGTCTGCTGATCAGATAATGGTCGATTAGGATCTACTGAACTGATTTCACTGCGTACCTCAGAGATTGGAACAGGAGCTGTCTTTGGAGTTGGACTCACTTTTGGAAGAGTCTTTGTATCAGCTTTCGCTTGGTCTTCAAAAACCAGTTTTTTCTCATTTCTTCTCTCATAGGACAAGCAACTTGAAAGATCTACATACATCTCTGCCACTGATTTATAGCGATCCGTCAGTTTTTTAGCTGTCGCCTTGATCACCACATTTTCTAAAGCTTGTGGAACATTCTTATTTTCTTCACGAATAGAGGGGAGTGGCTTTTGAAAATGCTGCAAAGCAATTGTGACTGCACTATCTCCATCATAAGGAATGTGTCCTGTCAACATCTCATAGAAAATAATCCCCATCGCGTAGATGTCACTTTGCACCGTAGCTTTTGATCCACGCGCCTGCTCAGGGGACAAATAATGAACCGACCCCAACATCGAGTTGGTCTGGGTCAAGCTAGTCTCTGCGAAGGCCACTGCAATCCCAAAGTCTGAAACTTTTGCTGTTCCATCTGGTGTCAAGAGGACATTCTGTGGTTTTAAATCTCTATGGATAATGCCACGCGTATGGGCAAGACGCATAGCTAGAAGGATCTGCCCCATCAAACGAACAGCTTCTTCATTTGATAAAGGAGCATTTTCTTTGATATAGCGTTTCAAGTCTAAACCTGCAACATATTCCATTGCAAGGTATTGTTGTCCTTCTTCTTCGCCAATGTCTGTAATCCGAACGATATTTGGATGGTCCAGCTCTGCCATCGCCTTTGCTTCACGCTGAAAACGCGCAACCGCAATGGGATCCGTCTGGTAATTCGTACGCAGTACCTTGACTGCAACTTCTTCCCCATCTAAAATCAAATCACGCGCAAGATAAACATCTGCCATCCCGCCGCGTCCAATTTGTTGGATGATTTTATATCGCCCGGCAAAAATTTTGCCGATTTGAATCATGCTGCGTCCTCCTCAGTAAAGTGGAGCAGTACAACAGTGATATTATCCAAGCCTCCAGCATTATTGGCAAAACGAATCAAGGTTTGAGCTTTTTCTTCCAGTGAAACATCACTCAAGACAATATCTCTGATTTCATCCGGGCCAATCATATTGGTTAAACCGTCACTATTGATCAAAATATAATCATCTGCTTCAACCGTCACCAAACCATAATCCGGCTCCAACTCATCTTTTTGGCCAATGGACTGAGTGATGATGTTACGTTGAGGATGATGGGCTGCTTCTTCCTCTGTGATTTGACCTGCTCGCAAAAGAGCATTTACAAGAGAGTGATCACTGGTCAACTGCTGGTATTCGCCCTGACGAATGAGGCCAATCCGCGAATCTCCAACATGGGCATAAATCACTTGTCCTTCTACAAAAGCCAAAGCTTCCAGTGTCGTTCCCATTCCTTTGTGCTCATCATCTTGCCCAGCTAAATGGATCCGACGGTTCACAGCTTCTAAATGTTCTGCAAACCATTCCCGTACTTGATTAACCGTCTCGATCTCAGAAGAAACCCAAGCCGCACCTAGGTCTGTGACTGCCATTTCACTAGCAATATTTCCGGCACGGTGTCCTCCCATACCATCAGCAAGTAAAACCATAGATTTTCCTGCCTTGTTTTTATATTGATTTGCATAGTCTTGGTTATTTGTCCGTCTTTGACCTACATCGGTTAAGATCGTAATATCCATACTGTCAGTTTCCTCCTGATATTATGAGATTCTCTTAAAACGACTGATAAAGAAGCCGTCGCTTCCATATAATTCGGGTGTAATAAGGATACAATCATTTTTAAGAATATCTTTTCTTTCGTGATCCAATGGGACTTGTTCGAAATTTGGATGGTTTTTCAAAAATTGGTCCACCACTTCAAAATTCTCTTTACCCATAATTGTACACGTACTGTACACTATTATACCACCTTTACGCACACTTTGACAAACACTATCCAGAATGGCCAATTGAATAGCTTGTAAAGATATAAAATCTGCACTCTCTTTATTGTACTTGATATCAGGCTTTCTCCGTATCAAACCAATCCCTGAACAAGGCGCATCCACCAAAATTTTATCGAAAGCATCAGGTCCAAATGTTTCAAAGACTTTTGTCGCATCTAACTTCTTTGTCAAAATTTTGTC
This sequence comes from Streptococcus caecimuris, assembly GCF_943193075.1. Taxonomy (NCBI): domain Bacteria; kingdom Bacillati; phylum Bacillota; class Bacilli; order Lactobacillales; family Streptococcaceae; genus Streptococcus; species Streptococcus caecimuris. The sequence goes on from NZ_CALPCT010000027.1 coordinate 14,266, forward strand.
CGCAACATGGAGCCGATTAGCATTTTCTTGAATCAATTTGAGCTTATGGTCATAGAGATCCAAGGCTGTGACTTTCCCAGTTGTGAGATAAGAAGCCAGGTGAGTCGTCTTTCCACCTGGCGCCGCACAGGCATCTAAAACCCACTCATCTCCTTGCAAATCCAAAGCCGGTGCCACCAATTGACTGGACTCGTCTTGAATAGTAATGCGCCCTTCTTTGAACAAGGAATGCGCTGCAAAATGTCCCTGTTCTTTCACGAGAGCGGACGGAGCAAGTAGAGAGGAGGTTGCTTCGAGTAGCTGAGCCAACTCTTCTTTTTCGTCTAGATCAATCACACGAATACTGGATTTATTACGCTGATAGAGACTCTTAAAAATAGCGCAAGCACGTTCCTCACCGTATTCTTCGATCAATGCTTTGACCAACCATACAGGTAGGGAATACTCTACCGAATAACGTTTGTTCTTTCGCTTGATCGTATCAATAGCTGGTAGCCCCTCGCGGAGGAGCTTTCTAAGAATAGCATTAACAAACTTCTCACTGCCTTCTTTTCGACGTTTTGCTATCCGAACAGCTTCATTGACGATGGCATGATCGGGAATGCGGTCTAAATAAACAAGTTGATACAAACTCATCATCAAAAGATAATAGAGCCAAGGATCCAATTTCGTCCGGTCTTCAATTACGTGGGCGAGATACCACTCGAGTGTTATCTTCCGTGCTACAGTACCGTATACAACTTCCGTAACAAAGCTTCTATCTTTATCTGAAAGTTGAGAGTGTTCTAGCGCTTGATTTAGGGCAATATTAGAATAAGCTCCCTGTTCAAAAACCTCTTCTAACACTCGAACGATCTGTTCACGCGCATTCATTTGTTTAATTTCCAAAGTGATCTCCTACTTTCAATTGACGGCCAGCGCCATTCAAAAAGTCTGTGATGGACATTTTTGGTTTTCCTGCCAGCTGCACAACTTTGAGGGACAATGCGCCTTCTCCTGCAGCGACCAGCAACTCTTTTTTGGTCAAAGCAATCACTTCTCCAGGATTTCCATTTCCTTCGCATAGCTCTGCTTCATAAACTTTAAAGCGTTGCCCATTTAATAACGTATGAGCGACCGGCCAAGGATTCATCCCTCGGATCTGATTAAAGACTTGGCGATTGGTTTTGGTCCAGTCCAAAACCTCTTCTTCCGGTAAAATATTCGGTGAAAATGTGACCAAACTTGGATCTTGTGGACTTGGCTTGATCTCCCCTGCCAGGTAAGCTGGCAAAGTATCTAGGAGTAAGTCACGTCCAAGGACTGCCAATTTTTCAAACAAAGTTCCCACATTGTCCTCATCTAAAATTGGGAGAGAACGAGCTGCAATCATGTCTCCAGCATCCATTTCCTTGACCATTTCCATAATTGTAACCCCAGCTTCTTCGTCACCATTGATCAGGGCATAGTGAATGGGAGCTCCACCTCTATATTTAGGTAATAAAGACGCGTGGACATTCACCGCAAACTGAAAGTTCTCCAACAATTTTGTCGGTAAAAATTGTCCAAAAGCAGCGGTCACAATTCCATCTGCATCTAGTGATAAGAGAGTTTCCATTTCTGGACTACCCGATAATTTCTCCGGCTGAAGAACCGGTAGTTGATGTTCCAAAGCTACCTGCTTCACCGGGGTCATTCGAATCTCTTTTTTGCGACCTACTTTGCGGTCTGGTTGAGTCACAACTGCCAAAATTTCATAGCGCGAATCTGCTAACAATCCCTTTAAAACCGTCGCTGAAAAATCAGGCGTCCCCATAAAAATTAATTTTGTCATTTCTTTCTTCCTTACATAAAACTTTGAGGTTCATTATCAATACTGACACGTAGATCTTGGTTGCCTCTTTCTTGTGTAAATTCTAAGATTTGATTCAAGACCTGAGTCATGCCTTCTTCGAAACGATATTTCACAATGATTTGATAATGATACAAATTATGTGTGCGTGCAATTGGTTTAGGTGTTGGTCCTAAGATTTGGACCTGATCAGATAAGCCAGATCGGAGAATTTCCATGACCTGATGTGACTTCTCCTTCACCATTTCCTCACTCTTATGAGATAGGGTTAGCCCAACTGTGAAGTAATAAGGCGTATAGCCTAACTGCCGGCGAATCTGCATTTCATAGGCAAAAAAACCTTCATAATCTTGGTCTTTGGCAAATCGAATCGCATAATGATTGGGGTTGTAGCTTTGAATGATAACCTCTCCTTCTTTCTCTGCTCGTCCGGCCCTTCCTGCCACCTGAGTCAAGAGTTGAAAGGTTCTCTCAGAGGATCGATAATCCGGTAAATTTAAAGAAGTATCCGCATTCAAGACACCCACTAACGTCACATTTGGAAAATCCAATCCCTTCGCAATCATTTGCGTCCCTAACAAAATATCCGCTTCTCCATTCCCAAAAGCATCTAATATCGCTGCGTGGCTCCCCTTTTTTCGAGTGGTATCCACATCCATTCGCAGAATTTTAGCTTCAGGAAAGATCTCTTGTAATTCATCATAAGCTTTTTGTGTTCCTGTCCCGTAATAACGAATGGAAGGACTTTGGCAATTTGGACAGTGTCGAGGAATCGCTTTACTATAGCCACAATAATGACAGTTCATGGTTTTAGTATCCATGTGGAGGGTCAAAGAGATGTCACAATTGGGACAAGTATCTACAGTTCCACACTCGCGACACATGACAAAACTGGAATAACCACGGCGGTTCAACATCAAGACAACCTGCTCTTTTTTCTGCAAGCGATCAGCAATAGCTTCCACTAGAACCGGAGTGAAGTTACCAGCTTCATTTTGGCCAATATAATCACGAAAATCAACGACTTTAACTTCTGGAATTTTGGCTGCCGGATTGGCCCGTTGGGTCAGACGAATTAATTCATAAACCCCTTTTGTTGCACGAGCCCGCGATTCTAAACTTGGTGTAGCAGATCCAAGAAGCAAAACTGCTTGATTGTACTGAGCTCTTAAGACTGCGACTTCCCTTGCGTGGTAGCGTGGATTACTATCTTGTTTGTAGGAAGCCTCGTGCTCCTCATCAATGATGATAGCTCCGATGTTTTTTAAAGGAGCAAAGATGGCTGAGCGCGCTCCAACGACTACCTTGGCCTCCCCACGTTCAACTTTTCGCCATTGATCATACTTCTCACCATTTGATAAGCCCGAGTGCAGAATGGCTACTTCCTGACCAAAACGAGAGATAAAACGATCCGTCATCTGTGGCGTCAGGGAAATCTCAGGAACCAACATAATAGCCGTTTTCCCCTTATTTAGAACTTCCTGAATAATCTGCAGATAAACTTCTGTTTTCCCACTTCCAGTCACACCTTCTAATAAAAAAGGCTTTGATGTTTTCCCAATTTGAAAAACTACTCTTTCTACAGCTTTTGCTTGCTCTGAATTTAAAAGCAGAGCCTGGGTCTGTTCTTTGCCTTCATAATATGCAGCCGCCCGATTCACTTCTCGTTCTGTTATTTCTAAAACACCCTGATCAATAAAATAAGCCACTACTTCTCGTGAAAAATCCTGATACAATCCTGCTAAGAGTTGCTCCCCTTGCTCTAGTAACAGGCGCTCTTTCAATGCTAGCCTTTTTTTAGCTCTCGCTGATAGTTGAAGTTCTTTTAATCTTTCCTGGTTAACGCGATACCATTTTTCTGTTTTAATTTGTTTCTTATCCTTGGCCTTGTATTCAAGTACCAAATCTCCTTTTCTGACCAACCGCATCACTTGGGCTTGATCGGCTGCATCTAGAGAAGAAAAAGAAACTTCATTTTTTGCACCAAAAAGTTTTATTTTGAGAGTGGGATCTAAAGAAGGTTGAGGATACAAAATCTTATCATAACTCGAATTGAGGAGAGAAGGAAGCATGGTTTTTAAAATCGTGATCTTATAAGAAAAAACACTTTTTCGTAATTGATCCGCCAACCAAAACTGCTCTTGATTTAAGACCGGAGTGTAATCCAAGACCTCCACAATCGCTTTTAATTCCTCGCTTGTGTCTGCCTCTTCTAAAACATCTACCACAATCCCTTGAATGAGGCGATTCCCTTTACCAAAGGGGACATGAACTCGCATACCTGCCTCCACCATATCCTCAAATTCTGATGGGATCTGATAAGAATAGGGTTTATCTGTCTGCATCAATGGGACATCTACGATGACTTTTGCTATCACTTTTTCACCTCCAGCCTCTATCATATGAGCTTTACTTTATCACGGAACCCTTTAAATAGCAAAAAATAAGATTGAGAAGCCCCAACCTTAAATTTTTTCACCATCTTCTTTTTCTTTGGCAATTTGTTCCTTAATTTTGCGCTCTTCTTCTTCTTTGCGAATCCGCTCTGCTTCAATCCGACGACGAAGCGCTTCACGTTTTGCTTCTGGATCCGGGTGAACAACTACGTTTCCGGACTCAATTTCTTCAAGCGCTTGTAATGTTGATTTAACTGATTGGAATTCTTGAGTGGGTACTGCACCACTTTCCAATTCGTGGGCCCGTTTTGCCTCAAGAATGACCAATGAATATTTGGATGGTACTTTGTCAAGCAATGTATCAATAGAAGGTTTTAACATCATATTCCTATACCTAATTTCTAATTATTTATCTCTTCACAATAGTTTGTGTTTTTGGTAACATATCCAGATAATGGCCAATGACACGGTCTACACGGAAATGCTCTGCTTCGATCACACGTTTGACACGCTCAGCAGCAAGAGGAACCTCGTCGTTCACAATGGCGTAGTCATATTCACGCATCATGGCGATTTCTTCTTTTGCTTTTTCAATCCGTTGCGCAATAACTTCTGCACTATCTGTCCCGCGACCCACTAATCGATCTTGCAATTCATCCAAATCAGGCGGAGTTAAGAAAATAAAAACTGCATCTGGAACTTTCTTCTTTACTTGAAGGGCACCCTGAACTTCAATTTCAAGAAATACATCGATTCCCTTGTCCAAGGTTTCATTCACATAGGTTAAAGGAGTCCCATAGTAATTTCCAACGTACTCAGCGTACTCCAACATTTGCCCTTGACGGATCAAATCTTCAAATTCTTCACGTGTACGGAAAAAATAGTCGACACCATCCACTTCACCTGGACGTTGTGCACGCGTCGTCATCGATACAGAATACTGAAACTGATTGTCCGAGTTTTCAAAAATTTCTCGTCTGACCGTTCCTTTTCCAACCCCCGAAGGGCCAGAAAATACGATTAATAAGCCACGATCCGCCATGATTTCTCCTTCAATGTCTTTCTATCTAGTGTAACAAAAATCGGCCTAATTTTCAACTGATTTTTTCATTCAAAAAGCTTGAGATGCTAGATCTCAAGCTTTTTGTTTATTTTGCGTAATCGACTGCACGCAATTCTCGAATAACGGTAACCTTAATGTTTCCAGGATATTCAAGATTGGACTCGATCTTCTCACGAATATCATGAGCTAAGATCGTCACTTTATCATCCTTGATTGCCTCAGGGCTAACCATAATACGGATTTCACGACCCGCTTGAAGGGCGAAACTTGTCTTAACTCCTTCAAAACTATTTGCAATTTCTTCAAGATCTTGCAAGCGTTTGATGTAGCTTTCAAGTGACTCACTTCGTGCTCCAGGTCGAGCTGCACTCAAGGCATCCGCTGCAGCGACAATGACTGCGATGACACTTTCTGGTTCCACGTCACCATGGTGACTGGCAATGGTATTGACCACCACTGGGTGTTCCTTGTACTTCCGTGCCAATTCAGTTCCAATCTCGACGTGACTTCCTTCCACTTCACGGTCAATCGCTTTACCGATATCATGTAAGAATCCTGCACGTCGTGCCAAGGTAGCATTTTCACCCAACTCGCTAGCAATAATACCAGAAAGTTTGGCAACTTCAATGGAGTGACGCAAAACGTTTTGACCATAAGAAGTACGGAATTGCAACCGTCCCATGATTTTCATCAAATCTGGATGGAGGTTTGGCGCACCAATTTCATAGGCAGCCGCTTCACCGTATTCACGAATCCGGTTGTCAATTTCCTGACGGTTCTTCTCAACCAGCTCTTCGATACGGGCTGGATGGATCCGACCATCTTTGAGAAGGCTCTCCATTGTCATACGGGCGATTTCACGACGAATCGGATCAAACCCTGACAAGGTCACCACTTCAGGCGTATCATCAATAATCACATCGACACCTGTCAAACTCTCAAAGGTACGAATATTGCGACCTTCACGACCGATAATCCGACCCTTCATACTATCGTCCGGCAAATGAACGGTTGAATTTGTTTGCTCAGCAACAAAATCACCCGCCATCCGTTGCATGGCTTGGACGAGAATGTCTTTTGCGATTTTATCAGAACGTTCTTTCACTTCCAATTCAGCATCACGAATCCGTGAGGCAATTTCTTTTGAAAGTTGCTCTTCCGTCTGACTCAAAATAATGTCACGCGCTTCTCCTTGACTTAGAGCAGCGACACGTTCCAGTTCTTCTACTTTCTTGTGTTCAAGCTCTTCCAGCTGTTGTTCACGCGTATCAATGTGTTTAGTTCTATCTGTAAGACTTTGCTCTTTGTGTTCAAGAGACTGTTCTTTGCTTGTTAAAATGTCGTCTTTGCGATCAAGATTGCTAGCACGTTCTGCCAAACGGCTTTCTAATTGCTTCAATTCTTGTCGTTCTGACTTAAACTCAGCATCGACCTCTTCACGATATTTTCTGGCTTCTTCCTTTGCCTCCAAAAGTGCTTCTTTTTTAAGTGAACTTGACTCATGCTTCGCCTCTTTTAAAATCAAATCGGCTTCGCGTTCAGCCTGTCCACGTAAATTCGTTGCTTCTTGTTCAGCATTCAAAAGGGTGAGTTCCGCAGCTTCTTTTGAAGCTTTCATTTTAAGAGCAGTTCCCACATATCCAATGACTAAACCAATGACCGCGGCAAAAACACCTGTAATAACAAAATTCATGCTTTTACCCCAAATCTATTTAATTAGTTGAATTAAAAATTCTTTTACATTTTACCATAAATTAGTAAAATTAACAATCTAAAAAAACAGGAAAAACCTTTTATATTTTTGCTTAATGCTTGTCCTTTTATCGTCTTTTCTTTCATGGAACATCTGTGAGATATTCATTTATTTCGACTTTGTTGAATCTGCTTTTTTATGCTATAATCAAGAAAAACAAAGAAGGATTTGAGTATGACAAAAGAAGTAATTGTTGAAAGTTTTGAATTGGACCACACAGCTGTGAAGGCACCCTATGTACGCTTGATTGGGGAAGAAACTGGACCCAAAGGAGACATCATCTCTAACTTTGATATTCGCCTAGTGCAGCCCAATGAAAATGCGATTCCAACGGCAGGGCTCCACACGATCGAGCACCTTCTTGCGATGCTCATTCGAAAACGAATCGATGGTATGATTGATTGTTCCCCTTTTGGATGTCGCACCGGTTTTCATATGATCATGTGGGGACAACATTCGAGTACGGAAATTGCTAAAGTAATCAAAGATTCTTTAGAAGAAATTGCATCTGTCAGCACTTGGGAGGATGTCCCAGGCACAACTATTGAGTCTTGTGGAAATTACAAGGATCACAGCCTCTTCTCAGCCAAAGAATGGTGTCGCCTGATTCTAGACCAAGGAATTTCGGACGATCCGTTTGAACGTCATCTTGTTTAATACGAAAAAGAGGCTGGGACAAAAGTCCTAGCCTCTCAATTATTTTTGGATTGTCGAGCAAGACGCAGTGGTTGAGTGGGC